>JAYVSP010000454.1:0-8456 GCA_043775215.1 Planctomyces sp.
TGGGTCTCGATGACTCGACGCCACCCTACAGGCCCCGCAGCATCACATCACGCAGTGCTGCGCATCGCTCGACGACACCGGCACCTCATGAAGTTTGTCCGCATATTCTGCAGGAATCGGAATCGACTCCAGCGGTTGGTGCGCCTGGCACAAGCAGCACACGGTTTTCAAACGACCATGTGCCAATCGCGTCTCTCCACGCCAGAACTCGATTTCAAAGTTCAGCGACTTCACTCCTTTGCGGACGACGTTCAGGCGAACTTCCAACTCGTCCTCAAAGTACGCGGGAGCCTCAAAGGAACACGAGGCCGACACGCGCGGCCAACCGATCACCGCCCCATCCGGCTGCCGTTGCATGATGCTCAAGCCGAGTGACCGGAAAAAGGCATGCTCCGCCTCCTCCATATATTTGTAGTAGTTCGCGAAGTGGATGATCCCCGCCATATCAGTGTCGGCGAACTCCACGCGGCGAGTGGTAACAAATTGAGCGGTCATGGTGATTTCAGATTTGAGATATTTGAGATTTGAGAGTTCAAATGAGCGGTGCCGAAATCTCCAACAGATCAACAGCCGGCCGGCCATCGCAAAAAATTGTTGCCAAGCGTCCGTAGGTCTGGGCGTGCAATGGTATCTGCAAGTCTTCACTCAAGCCCGGCCCGGCTGAGATTCTTAGAATGGCTCCCAGATCGATGTGCCGCAGCACATCGTGCTCGATCAGAACGCGGCCCAAGGGAATTGTCTCACTGAGGATTTCTTCGCGGACCGCCGCCGAAACCGTCTTCAGATCGAACCGCACGATGCCGAACTGCACTACCTCCGCTGTCCCCTGCTTCAACAAGATGATCTTGCGACAATAACTGTCTCCGTCCAGCCGTCGGGCTAAAACGCGCACCTCGACCGGCGATTTGTGATAGGACTCCATCGTGACCGTCATGTGCTGATCGTGAACCAACATCGTTCTATAAGGCTCCGGAGTCATCGCCGATGCAATGTGCTCCGCCCGCTCGATCAACGGCCGATCATTCGGGAACAAGCCAATCAGGGCTGTGAGTTCGTCGTGTGGATTCATTTTCGCTGCTCAGTGTCTCGACCGTATGACCGCGTTACGAGAATTGAGAAACATATCGGCGATATCGGGTTGTATAACGGACGCGCTCGCGCGAGTCACTCGACACATTTTCGAGAGAGCCTTCCGACATGCTTGATATTCTTCACGCGGCTCAGATTGAGGCTTCTGTAATCAGCCGGAACGCGCTAGCGTCCGGTTCGGAATGTCGATGGACTCTCTAGCCCCGGCGGATCGTTGACTCAATCCATCCCGATCACGCTGCTGCCCGATTCGCTGAATGAACTCGATGAGACGGTGCGTGTGACACTCTCCGCACCGAGCAATGTTTTGTTGGGAGACGTCACCACCACGACACTGACGCTGCACGCCGACTCCGATCCGCCGCCCCAAGTCGCCTTTCAACGGACGAGTTCCGCGGACACGGAATCGGTGCGAACGGTCAATCTCACCGTGAATTTGTCGGCACGTTCCGGGCAAACCGTGACCGTCCCGTACTCCGTGACCGGTGGAACGGCGACCGGCGGCGGCGTGGACTACTCCTTGCCCAGCGGCCTATTGACGTTCGCACCCCATTCCATTTCTGATTCCTGCCTTCTCGTAGGCTGTCACCATTTTCTTGACCTCCGCGTAGGTTTCATCGACTTGGACCAATTCGGCAAACTGAGTTTGTTCGGCGGTCTCCAATTGCTTGGAAAGCTGATCGTGATCAATCGCCATGTTTCGAAATCCAAAAGCACCAATGGGTTTTACAACTTCCGCGTCAGTTGATCAGCTCTGGTCGAGCAGTTCAACCCGCATGTTCAATCGCCGCGAAAACAAATGACCGCGGTTTTTCTTGAACATTCGTCGCGACTGGAACATATTGCTTGCCTCTCTCAATTTCCGAAATCGGGTCGAGTCACTGGGAGCCACGTGATGTTGATGTCTTCTTGGTTACGTCGTCAGGAAATTGCGAAACGTCGTTGGAGTTCGTCGTCCCCCTCAACTTCGAGAAAGAGGAATCGAATCGGCAGTGCGTCGACGGGGACGCATTCCGCGATTCACATCGAGTCGCTGGAAGAGCGCTGCTTACTGACAGTGACATCGTCGTTCAATGCGACGACGGGCGCGCTGATGGTCACTTCGGACCGCAGTGACGTCATTCGCGTGGGGGCGACTGGGCGCTCCCCGTTTGTGCGAGTCAACGGACAGACGGTCGTTTCCCAGTCTCAGCCCGTCTTGGCTGCCAACGTGACGCGGTTGGAAGTCAACGGCGGTCCGGGTCGCGATGTCATCGATCTTTCGGGAATCACCAGTTCGGCCTTTCCTCATCTTTCGGCTGCGGCATTTCGAATCATCGTCCGGGCCGGCAGCGGCAACGACGTGATCACCGGGAGCCCTTTGAGCGACCTTCTCAGCGGCGGCATAGGGGACGATTTCCTTGTCGGTGGAGACGGAAACGACTCGCTCGCTGGAGACGATGGCCGCGACACGGTCTGGGGTGAAGCGGGTCATGACACTCTGCGTGGCGGGAATCAGCGCGACCAACTCGATGGTGGCACGGGAAACGATCAGGTTTTCGGCGACCTCGACAACGACATCGCCCGCGGCGGACATGGTGACGACACAGTCGACGGCGGTAATGGGACCGATCTCCTCTACGGAGACCGTGGCAACGACTCAATGCTGGGAGGCGATGGCAACGATCGACTCGAAGGCTACGAAGGGAATGACACGCAAGATGGAGGTGCCGGCACGGACGTGATCTTTGGCGGCAACGGTCGCGACTTACTGCGCGGCGGAGCGGACAACGATTCCCTCAGCGGCCAAGCGGACGATGACATCCTTTGCGGAGGCACGGGCAAGGACACACTCCTCGGCGGCGACGGCAACGATGGCCTGGCAGGCCAGGCCGGCAACGACCGGCTCAATGGCGGCTACGGCCGCGACACACTTCTCGGCGGCGACGGCGATGACTGTTTGCAAGGCGGTGGTGGTCGCGACCTGCTGCTCGGCGAAGCCAACAACGACAGCCTCGACGGCCAAACCGATCCCGATACCTTGGCCGGTGGATCAGGCTTGAATCGCTTCTTCGATCCCACCGAAATCGACGAATCCGCCACCTTCGACGCCCCGTGGCTCCACGACGGCACTCCCGTGACCCCCGAAACCAACCCGCCCATTCTGACGTCCGGTCTGATGAACGACACCGGACGCAGCAATTCCGACGGCATCACCTCGAACGCGGCGATTCAGGGGACGCTGACGGACGCGAGCTCGATCGCTGTCTTCAAAGCCGGCTTCGATGCCACGTCCTCCGCCAACTTCACCGACATTCTTTCTGATCGACAATCGAACGGCAGCTTTGCATTGAACGTTACTCGCTTGAACCAACTCAACGGCCGGACGTTGAGCGACGGCCCGCACACCTTGCACCTGATCGCCGAAGATGCGTTCCGCAACCGGACGACGCGCGACGTCACGTTCACGCTCGACACCACCGCGCCGACGATCGCGCGGTTCGATCTGTCGCTTACGTCGGATACGGGGACTGTCGGCGATCACACGACCACGTCGGCACGCGTGGCGCTGACCGGCACTGTCAGCGGCATGGCGCTAGCCACCGGTTCGATCACCGCAGAATCCCAATTGGTCAACATCCAAATCACCGCGCTGGGGCTGGGCACCGTTCCGAACGGAGACGGCGGATTCCAATTCCCGGACGTCATGCTGCACGCTGGTCAGAATTCATTCACCGTGCAGGCGACCGACGTGGCCGGGAACATCGCGACCTTTTCGCGAACGATCACGCGTGAGACAGCAACGCC
This sequence comes from Planctomyces sp., assembly GCA_043775215.1. Classification (GTDB taxonomy): domain Bacteria; phylum Planctomycetota; class Planctomycetia; order Planctomycetales; family Planctomycetaceae; genus SXKJ01. The sequence continues at coordinate 3,877 of JAYVSP010000454.1, forward strand.
CGCGGCCGATCCGGTGCTCACCTGGAACCGCACGGCGCTGGAAGCGATCAAGTTGGATGCTTCGACGCCGCCGGTCGCCAGTCGTAATTTGGCGATCGTTTCGCTGGCAATGTTCGACGCGGTCAATGCGATCGAGGACACGCCCGCGTTCGCCGCGAAGTTTACCGCCGTCGCGGGGACGTCGCCCGAAGCGGCCGTCGCCGCCGCCGCGCATCGAGCTTTGAGTTATCTGTACCCGGCTCAGCAGGCGATCTTGGATGCACAACTCGCAACGTCCCTTAGCACGGTGCCGGACGGAACCGGCGAAAACAATGGCGTCACGCTCGGCAATCAAATCGCCGATGCGATCCTCGCGCAGCGTGAAGACGACGGTTATCGAGACTTCGTCGATTACGTTCCCGGCAGTGCTCCCGGCCAGTGGCAGCCGACCGCGCCGATGTTTAATGTCGCGCTGTTGCCGCAATGGGCCGACCTGCGGCCGTTCGCGATGACAACGTCCGATCAATTCCGTCCCGCCGGCCCGCCCGATCTGACCAGCACCGAATACGCGACCGCGTTCAATGAAGTCCGTCGCTTCGGCAAAGGAACCGGTTCGGAACGGACGACCGAACAGACCAACATCGCCCGCTATTGGGCGGACGGCCCCGGCACGTTCACGCCGGCAGGTCACTGGAACTTGATCGCCGCCGATGTCGCTCAACAGCAAGGAAACAGTCTGGCCGCGAACGCGCGGCTCTTCGCGCAGCTCAACGTCGGCTTGGCCGACGCGGCGATCGTCGCTTGGGATGCCAAGTACAACTACGAATTCTGGCGTCCCGAAACGGCGATCCAAAACGCCGACCTCGACGGCAACAACGCCACGACTGTCGATCCGACGTGGCAGCCGTTCCTGATCACGCCGCCGTTCCCGGAATACGTTTCCGGCCACAGCACCTACAGCGGCACCGCCGCGCAGATTCTGACCAACGTCTTCGGCAACAACGCTTCGTTCACGTCCGATTCCCCCGGCTTCGTCAATCCCGCCGGAGTCCCCGTGCAACGGACCTTCGACAACGCCGAGCAAGCCTTTCCATCAACATTCCTCGAAGCCGCCGCCGAAGCCGGCCAAAGCCGCATCTACGGCGGCATCCACTTCCAATTCGCCAACCAAGACGGCCAAACCGCCGGCCGCGCACTCGCCAACCACGTCCTCAACCGCTTCACCGTGACCTCCGACACGCTCGCCCCCACGGTCGTCATCACCAGCCCCGACCCCGACGGAGTCTTCTCAACCAACCCGACGCTCGTTGGCCAAGTCTTCGACAACCTCAGCGGCGTCGCGACCCTCGTGGGGCACGTTTCCAACGTGCCCGGTCCCGCAACCCCGATCACCCTCGACCCCACCGGCCACTTCACGTTCACCCCCAGCCTCGCCACCAACGGCACCGCCGACGGCACCTACACCCCTGACCTTCACCGCCCGAGACGTTGCCGGCAACGAATCGACAACCGACTTCAACTTCACGCTCGACACGCGCGCACCGACGATCACGCTCGACGACCTGACCAACGGAGCCGAACTCGCCCCCGACCAAATCCTCTCCGGCCTCGCCGACGGCACCGGCTCCAACATCGTCGCGCTCTGCTACCGCTTCGATGCCGTCCAAACCGCGCGACCGATCATCTTCGACCGCACGACCGGCCAGTTCAGCGAACCGCTCGACCTGTCGCGACTCACCATCGGTGCGCACGAACTCCACATCGACACCCGCGACGCTGCCGGCAACACGATCACACAGACCCTCCACGTCACGCTCCCCGAACTGATCCCGTTCGGCATCGAGTCCGTCACGCCCCAAGACGGAGCCGACGAAGTGGGCGTCACCTTCCGCCCGCAAATCTTCTTCACCCGCCCAGTCGATCCGAGCACGCTCAACGCGAACAACTTTTTCGCGACCGACACCACCGGCGAAAAGCTTCCCGCCACGATCGTCCCCGCCAACGACGGCAGTTTCGCGTGGCTGTTCTTCACGAATCCGATGCCCGGCGCTTCGACGATCACCGTTCACGTCGATGGCTCAACCATCTTCTCAGCCGCAGACGCAGGCGGGCCGCCTGCGCTACGGACAGCGCTCGACGCGGACAGCGATGGCGAATCCGGCGGCACACTCGAATATCAATTCACGACGGTCTCGCTCGCGAAGCTTTCGAACACATCTCTGTCAGGCATCCTCGCCGATCCTGGTCCTGACTTGAAACCCGGCACGATCGACGATGTGCAACGTGGTCCTGACGGCCTGCTGATGACTGCCGACGACATCTACCTGCACCCGATCGCTGGAGCGACTCTCTTCATTCTCGGCTTGGAAAACGAAGCAATCACCACCGATGAATTCGGCCGCTTTTCATTCGATTCGATCCCTGCCGGAGACATCGAATTTGCCATCAACGGCCGCACCGCGACCAATGCGCCTGATGGAATCTACTTCCCCGAAATGGTGATGGACCTGCACATCCAACCGGGCGTGGCCAACACCGTCATGGCCGCAATGAAGCAAGACAGCATTCAAGCGGATCAGCAACAGGAAGTCGGCGTCTATCTGCCGAGACTCCAATAATCCATTCTTCAAGACGTCAGCTTGACCGACTCGACCACGATCGGCGTCAACGCCGAGTCCGCGCCAAATCTCACACCTCAGCAACGCCAACAACTCACCATCGAAATCCAACCACAGAGCCTGATTGGTCCCGATGGCCAACCGCTCGCATCGGGTCAAGTCGGCATCAGCACCGTCCCACCGGAACTCGTCCGCGACATGCTGCCGCCGGGCGTCTTGCAGCACACGTTCGACATCACGATTCAGGCCCCCAGCGCCGCCGCCTTTGCCACTCCGCTTCAGATGACGTTTCCCAACGTCTTTAATGCCGCGCCTGGCACGAAGCTCAACTTCCTCTCCTTCGATCACACCACCGGCCGACTCGTCATCGAAGGGACCGCCACTGTGTCCGAGGACGGCCTTTCCGCCACGACCGATCCCGGTACCGGGATTACGAAACCAGGTTGGCATGGGCTAACGCCACCGGGAAAACCGGGACTGCCGCCTCCGCCTCCCCCACTCTGCCCCATCTCTGAACAATCCGCGGGAGCTGAAGGCACTATGTCGGCAAAATCGGGGGGAAATGAATACTGCCTAGCTGCGGCTCGTACTGCAAAAACTTTCGCACAAGCCGCAAGTCTTCTGCATTTACTTACAGAACTGGAAGAATGTACCCTATTTGTGGAACTTCCACCACTTTATGCCGGCTGCATAGCCCTCGCATCTGGATCTTACTATTACGAAGAAAAGCTCATCGAGAGCGCGTACGAGATAGCGGTGAAAAAATGCGAAGAGGCTTGCGGCGGGCACGCTGCGGAGATAGGCGTTTCTGAGTTGCAAAGTGAGGAGACCGCATTGCCGAGTTTCCCTGATGAACGTGCGAATTCAATCGTTAACGTATTGGACAACTTGGCCGTAAAAGTTTTTCCGTTTATAGATATCCCCTCACAGTTGCCCGCATCCATCTTGGAAGAAATTCCTTCCGTACTCAATGAAGTCCGTGATTTGGCTAGAGGCGACGTTCGCACATTCTTACTCGCGCAAGCACTGGCTGTCGAAGAGGCAATGCGGCCAAATGGGACCGGTTTTGAACCATCGCCAAGATCCTATCCCGTCCGATACTTCGCCCAGCTCACGCTCGCTGACGGAAAGACATTTGATATTCGTGGTGAAACAAAAGCGAACGGACAGTATTCATTGTTTGTTCCAACCGGCGCAACGGTGACCAAGATCAGGATGTTTGATCCACTGACGAACGAAATCGGTGTCGCAGTCACACGACTAAGTTCGTCGTCGAAATATCAGTTCTCGCATCCGGTTTTTGTACCGATTGATTCGACCACTTTTCGCGACACCGACAAGGACGGATTGGTCGACGATGTCGAAGAGATTTAGGTTGTACGCCAACAAGTGCGTCCAGATTTCCTTGCGAACCATCTCGGGAGTTTTCGTGCGGAGCACGTCCATTTGCATCACCGATTTCAGGGATCGCAGATTGAGTTCGATGTCCCAGCGACGTTCGTACAGGTCCACCAAGTCCTGGCGCGGAACCGCTGCGGCGTCCAACAACGTGGTGATCAAAATCACTTCTTTGACCCGCTTGCCGGGGGCCGTGACCACGAAGCGAACTTCGCGCAGAGTGAGTTCAGCGGGCATCGTGGACCATTCGGACGACGGCATCCAGTCGGGACATTGCTTGGGCTTGGACCAAGTGATGAGGTGATCATCCGGCCCCAGACGCCGGCCGCGGCGGAAATCCGAGTGACGCAGTTGATGCTTGCGGAACACCACCGCCACCCGCCGCTGTTGCAATCGGGCGATGTCGGCATACGAGCAATAATACCGATCCGCCAACATCACATCGTCGGGAGTCAGCCGCTCCCACAACGTGCGGAACAAGGCGTTCTCTCCCGTTTGTTTTCCCTGATACGGACCGATAGCCATGTCCAAGGCCGCGCCGCTCGCCAAGCTCATGATGGCCACCAGCCGCGCGATCGGAAAGCC
>JAYVSP010000455.1:0-4570 GCA_043775215.1 Planctomyces sp.
CAGATCAGCTTGATGCTCAACCGGCTCGCCCCAAAACCAATGGGACCGCCGTTTCACTACAGAAAACACACAGTTTGATTCTCAGATAGCCTCTAGCGTCCGGTTCGGAACGTCGCTGGACTCTCGAACCGGACGCTAGCGCGTTCCGGCTGATGGTCTGAGGCATAGCCTCGCTAGGAATTCTGCACTTCATCATTCGTCATTCAGCGTTCGTCATTCGTCATTCCAGATGTCTCCCCACGGTACGCGGCCTCGTTGACACTCCACCACCACGTCCTACAATCGCCCGCTTTCCAGCGGCGATTCTGGGAGTTTTTCGTGGACGAGGCGATCCGAAAAGCAGACGTGCTGATTGAGGCACTGGCTTGGATTCGCCGGTTTCGGGGCCGGCATGTCGTGATCAAGCTGGGCGGCAGTGCGCTCGAAGAGCGCGAGGCCGTTCGCAACTTTTTGACCGACGTGATCTTTCTGCAATCGGTCGGTTTGCACCCGATCTTGGTGCATGGCGGCGGGAAAGATATCGACAAGGCGATGGCCGCGGCCGGGATCACGCCACGCAAAGTGCAAGGTCGGCGGTACACGGATGCCGCAACGCTGGAGATCGTCGCTCAAGTTCTGGCGGGCGACATCTGTGGCGGCTTGGTCGAGGAAATTCGCCGTCAAGGGGGCAACGCGATCGGACTGAGCTTCCGGTCGCAGAATTGCTTAATCGGGAAGAAGCTGGCATTGCCGGGAGCCGACGGGCAACCGCTGGACTTAGGTTTTGTCGGTGAGGTGGTGGACATCGACCGCGGCTTTCTGGAAGACGTCTGTGCGGCGGGGATTATTCCGGTTGTGCCGTCGGTGGCGCTGGACTCGACGGGGCAAATGCTGAACGTCAACGCGGATACGGCGGCGGCGGCGATCGCTCGGATTCTGAAGGCGGAGAAATTGCTCTTCGTCAGCGACGTGCCGGGCATCTTCCTGGATCGGCACAATCCAGCGACGTTGCAGTCGCACCTGACGGCTGTTCGTTGCCGCGAACTGATCCGCGACGGCAACATCGACGCCGGCATGGTGCCGAAGGTGGACGCCGCGCTGGAGGCGCTCAACGCCGGCGTCGGCAAAGTTCACATCGTCGACGGCCGCATGCCGCACTCCGTGCTGTTGGAGATTTACTCCGACACGGGGGTTGGGACGGAGATCGTCTTGTGATAAATCCCAATGTCCAAATCCCAATGACCAAATCCCAATGACCAAATCCCAATGTCCAAATCCCAATGTCCAAATCCCAAGTCATCGCGTTGCATCGCTGATGCCGCAACCATTGGACATTGGGAATTGGGCATTCATTGGTCATTGGGATTTGGACATTGGACATTTCATCAAAGGAGTTTTCCGTGGACCTCGCCGCGACTCGCAGCAGCACTCAGACCATTCAGCAGTTCGAGAAGTTCGTGATCCCGAACTATCGCCGGTATCCGATCAGCCTTGTGCGCGGCGAAGGCTCGTACGTTTGGGATGCCGAGGGGAAACGTTACCTCGATCTGTTTCCCGGCTGGGGGTGCAACATTCTGGGACATTGTCCGCCGCGAGTCGTGAAGGCGATTCAAGAACAGGTCGCGCGACTGATCCACATCCCGAATACGTGGTACACCGAGGCTCAAGGGGACTTCGCCGAGATGCTGTCGACGCGCGGCTTCGGCCAGGCGTTCTTCTGCAACAGCGGCGCGGAGGCCAATGAGGCGGCGCTCAAGCTGGCTCGGCTGCACGCGCGCGACGGTCGGTACAAAGTCATCAGCTTCGAGGACAGCTTTCACGGCCGCACATTCGCCACGGTGACGGCGACCGCTCAGCCGAAGTATCACGAGGGATTGGGGCCGCTGCTGGCGGGATTCCGGTACGCTCCCCGCAACAACCTGGACGCGGTCGCGAAACTGCTCGACCGCGAGACCTGTGCGATCCTCATTGAGCCGGTTCAAGGCGAAGGAGGCATCAACATCCCGACTGACGAATTCCTGCGCGGCCTGCGAAAACTGGCCGATGACAACGGTTGCCTGCTCATTTTCGACGAAGTCCAAACTTGCATGGGCCGCACTGGCACTTGGTACGGCTATCAACAATTCGGCGTGCAACCCGACGTCATCACGCTGGCCAAAGGCTTGGCCGGCGGTGTCGCAGCCGGCGCGATGCTGTGCCGGAACGAACTGGCGCCCGACCTGCGCCCCGGAATGCATGCGAGCACTTTCGGCGGCAATCCGCTCGCGATGGCGGCCGGGATCGCCACGATACAGACGATTGAAGAGGACGGCTTGCTGGATCACTGCCAGGCGATGTCTGCTCGATTCCGCTCATTCCTGGAGAAACTTCAGGCCGAACTGCCAATCATCTCGCAACTGCGGATCAAGGGGCTAATGATCGGAATCGACCTAAGCATTCCGTCCACGCCGGCCGTTGCGAAGTGCATGGAGCGCGGCCTGCTCATCAATGCCACTCACGATACGGTCATCCGCTTGCTGCCGGCGCTGAACGTCTCGGCCGAGCAAGTCGACGAAGCCTGCGATATTCTCGCGGCGGTCGTGCGAGAGATGGCCAACGAAACCTGATCGACATGAAACATCTCACATCACTGTTGAACTTGACCGTGGATGACGTCCACGAAATCCTGCATCGGTCACACGACCTGAAGGCTGGGTGGCGTCGCGGCGAGCGTCCGGCTCTGTTGCAAGGCCGCTACTTGACGCAGGTGTTCGAGAAACCGTCGCTGCGCACGCGAGTCTCCTTCGATGCGGCGATGGCCCAGCTTGGCGGGACGGGTTTGTTCCTGAGCGGCACGGACGCGGGACTCAGCGGCCGCGAATCGCTGGCGGACGTCGCGCGCGTCATCAGCAGTTACTCCGATGTCGTGGTCCTGCGGACGTTCTCGCAGAAGCTGATCGAGGATTTCGCCGGCTATTCGAAGTGCCCGATCATCAATGGCCTGTCCGACGACGATCACCCGTGCCAAGCCCTGACAGACATCCTCACGTTGCAAGAAGTTTGGGGCAACGTCAAAGGGAAGCGGCTGGTGTTCGTCGGCGATGGCAACAACGTGGCGAACTCGCTGGCGATGATCACTTCCATGCTGGGAATGTCGATGACCGTCTGTGCTCCGCGCGACTTCGAACTGGACGAAGACTTGGTGCAAGCAATCCGTCTGAGCTTCCCAAACAGTGACATCACCCAAACTTCCGACCCGTCGGCCGCTGTTGCAAATGCTGATGTCGTCTACACAGACGTCTGGGCCAGCATGGGGCAAGAGTCCGAAGCGGACAAACGCAGCCGTATCTTCGCCCCATATCAGGTCAACGGGAAACTGATGGCGAAGGCCCCGACCGGCTGCTTGTTTATGCATGATCTGCCGGCTCGGCGAGGCAAAGAGGTCACCGATGAAGTCATTGACGGTCCTCGCAGCATCGTCTTCCAGCAAGCGGAAAATCGGATGCATCTTGCAAAGGGCTTGTTGGTTTGGCTGCTGGGGCAAGCGTAGACTTTCTTCAGTCTTTCGACTTTCCGCACACTTCTGAACCAATTCAAAAAAAACGAGCCCCGACGGTTGACCCCCAGCGGCGACGCCAATAATATCCCCTTCCCCTTCGCGACCGACCAAAAATGATGGACGCGACTGGGTGACGTAAGTTCTTTGACAATTCGGTGGTTGTGAAATTTGCAAATCACAATTTTGATTCGCCCCGAAAGGGGTGAAAGCGTTCCAAAATGAAAGATAACTTGTTCCGAGGTGCTCGCATATCGGCGAGAAACCAAAGATAAAAGTGGTCAAGCAATTAAGGGCGTATGGAGGATGTCTTGGTGCCAAGAGGCAATTAAGGGCGTGGAAGGCTGCGATAAGCTCGGGGTAGCTGTCAAACAAGCGTTGATCCCGAGATTCCCTGTGCAAACGCGGCGAAGTGAAACATCTCAGTAACCGCAGGAAAAGAAAGAAATCTCGACTCCGTCAGTAGCGGCGAGCGAACGCGGATCAGCCTAAACCAACGGCTTTGCCGTTGGGGTAGTGGGGCATACCAGCCGCAAGGCAAGAAGTTACCAAACTGCCTGCTAGAAGAAGTGAGAAGAAAAGCTCTGCCATAGAGGGTGATAGCCCCGTATTCGGCAGTAGTGCAGTCTTCTGGTGTGTACCCGAGTAAGACCGGTCACGTGGAACCCGGTCTGAATCTGGGAGGTCCATCTCCTAAGGCTAAGTACTCCTTGGCGACCGATAGTGAAAAAGTAGCGCGAGCGAAAGATGAAAAGAACCCCGGGAGGGGAGTGAAAAAGAACCTGAAACCATACGCTTACGAACTGTCGGAGCACGATGCCGCAAGGCAAGTGTGACGGCGTGCCTTTTGCATAATGACCCGGCGAGTTACTGTCAGCAGCTGGTTAAGGCCTTCAGGGCCGGAGCCGTAGGGAAACCGAGTCTGAATAGGGCGATATGTTGCTGGCGGTAGACGCGAAGCCCGACGATCTACCCATGGGCAGGCTGAAGCGCGGGTAAGACTGCGTGAAGGGCCGAACTCACTAGTGTTGAAAAATTAGGGGATGACCTGTGGGG
>JAYVSP010000456.1:0-5346 GCA_043775215.1 Planctomyces sp.
GACCCCTTGGGCATGTTACCGCGCCGAGTGACTCGACATCCAAGTCGATGAGATTGAGATTCACGCGGTCAACTCGAAACCCAGTCGTAGGCACGTTCCATGTGCCGTCTCGAAGACAAATCAAGGCAATTGACAACTGCGAAAGGGCGTACCGAACGTGCCCAATCGCGGCGTTCGTTCGGCAAAAGTCAGGCCTTCCGTTCTTCGTCCAGTCGCCGTCGCGCACAACCGACGGCACCTGGAGCCTGCCTACGATACCTCGAACACTTCGTCGTTTAACCGTAGCGTGGGAATCCATTCAGAACCGAGCATAGAACGCGAAGGAACGCAGATTGGCGGATGACGCTGCTCGGACCTGCGTTGATCCGCCCAATCTGCGTTCCTCCGCGTTCTTATATAAGACGAAACATTCCGCAGATCAGTCGCGCAACAGCAGCTCGATCGTGTTCTCCGGCACGTTGCGGACTTCGACCTCCAGGCTTGTGGATTGGACCGAGGCATACTTCGCGGGAATTCTCATGGACTTGGTGGCCGATGCTTTGGCCAAATTGGAATCGAGCACCTTCTGCATCCCGGCTCGATATTCGGGACTCTCCAAGTCGGCGATGGCTTTCGGGGGCTCTGGGTCCGGTGATTCCGCATCAGTGGGCGCGACGAGCGGTAGGCTGACGGTGACCCGGTGTTTCCCAACCACGGCGCCGTCATTCTCGGCGTAGGTCGAAATGTGATACTCGCCCTTGGCGTCCGTCATTCCGCTGGCGGGAACGGCGGCACCTTCTTTGTAAAAGGTGATCGTGGCGCCGGGAACTGGCTGGCCGTTAAAAACGACTTGTCCGCGAACTGGAAATACCGGAAGTTGACCGGGCGTCGACGCACCACAGCCGCTCAAAGCGCTCAGCAGAAATAGAAGCGGCGACAAGTGTGGGCGCCACTTCATGACGCACGGGTTCTTAGACGTCTGATAATTCATGGAGCATCTTTCAAAGGATCTGATGAGGCAAAGGATCTGATGAGGTGTCGCTTTCGAGAATCCATTGTTGCTGCATTCGTCGTCTCCTTCGATTTGTCGTCACCATGCAACTCGAATACACATCAAACAACTCAGAATTCGCCGACGACTTCACCTTCGCGGCGGTCGCCGAGTCTCTGATAATTGCGGTAGTCGATGCTTTGGTTGAAGAACCGCACGGCGCCGTCGGACAGGGCAAAGTGGACTCCTCCGATATGTGGTGACTTGAATCCTCCTTCGGTTCGCCAGTCGTTCCACGAGTTACAATTGAGCGGTGTCCCGTTGTTTCCGAGCCCCTCGCCGACGCAGGTGGGATAATTCAATGGGATCGCCGTGGATTGAATCCCCAGGTGGCTGTTCCACCAGCCAAGCGTAGCGATGTGGGCACTGCAATTGGCTCGCACTTCGCCCAACAGGATTGTGTTTGACGTTCCATCAGTGAGCTGTGCAATCCGAGCGGCAAAGACCGACCGGCCCGCGACAACTCCAGAGATGTTGTTCGGATTGGCATAGTTGGAATGCGGGTCGTTGCCAGTGCCAAATGTGTTCCCCGGAAACAACGTGCAGCCGCCGGAAGAGGCCGTTGCCTGAGCCCCCGGCGATGTGACGTAGTTCGTATAGGCTCGGCCGTTGCCGGTATACACGCCGGAATAGGGTGAGTCGCTGGGGCAGAGGAACGGCGACATCGCAAGTGATCGCAGACTCGTGTCACTATCAATCTGCAGTACAACATCGCCCGCGAAATTCAACTTCTTGTAGAAGTCGTTCCGCTCGATATACGGCAGGATGCGCACCAGCGATGTTCCCTTGCGGTGTAATCCCACCTCATACGCGAACGCGCCACCGTATCCCAGGCCCGAGTTAATCGGGAAAATCCTGTGGGTGTCATGGTAGTTGACCACCGCCAACGCCAACTGCTTCAAGTTGTTCTTGCACTGCGACCGCCGAGCCGCCTCGCGAGCCTGCTGCACCGCCGGCAGCAGCAACGCAATCAGGATCGCAATGATCGCGATCACCACCAGCAGTTCAATCAACGTAAACCCGCGCTCGCCTTTTTTAGCCATCTCGGTTTCCTTCATCGAACCGCCTCGACCGTGGAGGCGACCAGGCACATTGGTCATATTTGATGGCAGAATGAAACACCTCGCTCAAACTGCTTCCCCTCAACTGTTGGTGATCATTTAAGTAATCGTTTCTGATTCGCACAACTCCACAAGACTTTCGTGACAGATTTCCATTGAGGTGTCGTCTGATGTTGTGGACGGAGCATAGAATCGGTCGCCTGAGATTGCGTCCCCCGTCGTGGCCGACCACACTCACCGACCTTTGGGAGTGCGACAGACATGTTGATTGCGGACACGGAACAAATCTCACTAGGGTCTGCCGACGATATTCGGGTCGGGACGGCGCAGGTCTTCTTCGTCGAAGGCCGCGAGATCAGCGTGTTTCGACGCGAGCAAAACTGGTTCGCGATCGACAACCATTGCCCGCACAGCGGAGCCTCGCTGGCGTCCGGCAAGTGCGGCGAGTCGATCGTCACCTGCGGTTGGCATCACTGGCAGTTCGACCTGCGAACTGGTGAGGCGATCGGCCGCCCCGGCTTTCGAGTCGGGACGCACGCTCTCGAAGTGCGCGACGGCGAGTTGTGGATCACGCTCTCTAGCGAGCCGGAAGTCATCCACCAACATGCCGCCGCCGCGGACTCGAATGATCCGTCAAACGACGTCGATCAAGCCGTTGATTGGCGAGACGCCTCGCGCTGTTTGGTTCGCTACGGGACGATGGCCTGGACCGGTTACTTTCGGTATCGCTCGGAGGAACCGCTTGAATGTCGGCACGGTGAGAAACTGCTGATCGAGACGCCTCGCGGAATCGAAGTGGGCGAAGCGCTCTCATCGTTGGCGACCGATCCGCCGCACAACGACGTCGATAAAATCATCCGGCCGACCGGCGAGTTACTGCGGAAGCTCACTTCGCTGGAAGCCTTCGAGCACGTCCGTCGCCAGCGTGACGCTCGGCAGCAAGCGCTCGTCCAAGAGCTGCTGGCCGAGTCCTCGCGGCACCTCGCGGCTCGCGGCGTGGCCGTCGATGTGGTCGATGGGGAATTGCTCTTCAACGGGAAGACACTCGTGCTGTACTTCCTGGGCACGCCGACCGACGCTTTGGGCGTGCTGGCCTCGGAACTCTGCCAAGGCCGCGAGTTCAACGTGCTCTTCAATTCGGTTCTGGAAGTCGCCGCCCCGGTCGCCTCCTGCGGCTGCAGCGGCGGCGGTTGCAGTACGAAGTAATCGCGCTCCGAGTGACGAGGCTATTTCTTGCGGATGTATTCGACGCCTTCGATGCCCTTCAAGTCGGCGTCCTGAGTCCACAAGATGGCTTGGTACGCGCGAGCTGTTGCCAAGATGATGCTATCGGCCATTGGAATCTTGAGGTCGTGGGAGATTTTGGCGGCGGTGATCGAGTTCCATCACTTGCCCCTGAGCCATCAAAGCCGCGACCTGTAACGCCATTGCCTCATCGCGTTGTTGCAGCGTGCGTTTGAAAACTTCGTAAATGCTGATCGACGGAACGATCAACTCTGGAATGTTCTCAATAGCGGGAGCAAAAAAGTCCGCATTGGGACCATCTGCAAAGTATTCCAGCCAACCTGATGAGTCCACGACGTTCATACGCGGTCAGGCTCCCGATCCAGAGTAGTGTTGATGCCACGCAGCAACCCACGCGCTTGAGGCATCGGGCGCACAGGGATCAGCTCAACGCGGTTGTCGTATTGAATCACCTGCACGGCCTGCCCAGGCTGAATGCCGAGCGACTGCCGGATCGTGAGCGGAATAACGACTTGGAATTCTGGTGAAACCGTGACCGTACTCATGTCATCAACCTCATTGAGGTGCCGTTTACTTTGTCTCTGAACCTGTCCGAGAACAACAACGGTTCCTTCCACCTTTCTGCCTTCCCGTAGCCATCACGCTTCGCATGCCGAACCGAACGGCCAGGGCGGATCACGGGCAGCAAATTAACGACTGCGAATCCCGGCTTCGCTTTGATCGATCTTCGCATTGGGATTCGAACTACTGAGTATCTGCCGCCCCATTTTTGTGATTTCGGTATTGCTGATGTTGATGCGTGAAAGGTTCTTGAGTTCACTCAAATGAGACATCCCTTTATCCGTAATCCGCGTGCGGGAGAGGTCGAGATACTCAAGATGCTTCAGATGACTCAATTCCTTCAGCCCCTCATCCGTGATCCTGCTGCATGAAAGGTCGAGATATTCGAGGTTCTTCAGTTGCCTCAATTCCTTCAGCCCTTCATCTGTGATCCTGAGGCTGACGTTCAAGCGGGTGAGTGTCGTGAGATTCTTGAGTCCCAACAACTCCTTGATTCCCACATCCGTGATCTGGCGGCAACCAGTGAGGTCGAGCAACTTGAGGTGCTCAAATGCCGAAAGCTCTTTGATTCCCGCATCCGAGAACTGGGTAAAGCGAAGGATCAGTGTCGTGAGATGCTCGAATTCCGACAACTCCTTGATTCCCGCGTCCGTGATCTGGTGGCAACCAGTGAGGTTGAGCACCTCCAGGTTCTTAAATTGTTTCAACTCTTTGATCCCCACATCCGTGATCAAAGTGCTCCACAAGAAAAGCGACTTGAGGTTCTTTTGTCCCGACAACTCTTTCAGGCCCGCATCTGTAAACTGACCCTTCGCGATGTTAAGCGACGTGAGGCTGTTGAATTCTTTCAAAGCCTTGAGACCTTCATCGGTGATTTTGTCGCCGTTCGAAGAGGGAGAAGAGCCAATGCGGATGCTCGTCAGGCTCTTGAGATCCTTGAGCTCCTTGAGACTGGCATCACCAAACTGTGTACTCGTAAGATCGAGCGCCTGGAGATTTTTGAGGTTCTTTAATTCCTTGAAACCGTTGGTCGTGATTGAGTCCTGGCCATGCTCGATTGGGCCATTCGAGATGCGAATGGTCGTCAGGTTCTCGAGCTTCATCAATTCCTTGAAGCTTGCATCCGTAATGCAAGGACTCGCTCCGATAATGAGGGTCGTGAAGTTCTTAAGGTTGCTCAGTTCCCTGATGCCTGACTCCGTGATCTCGCTGGGACCAGCCGCCCGGAAAACGAGAACAGTGATGTTTTGGATGCACTTGAGGTTCTTCAATTCCTTCAGATCTTCATCCGTGAGTGGTCCAGAGGAATTGTACGCTGGACGGTAAGGTTTCATAATCAGAAAATGGCCGATGCTAGAGGCTATCTGAGAATCAAACTGTGTGTTTTCTGTAGTGAAACGGCGGTCCCATTGGTTTTGGGGCGAGCCGGTTGAGCATCAAGCTGATCTG
>JAYVSP010000457.1:0-4609 GCA_043775215.1 Planctomyces sp.
TGGCCCGTTGGGCCAGAACCACACTCGCGATTCGTCCGGGGGCTGACGCCGGCTGACGCCTTGCCGCTCCCTCACGGTCGCGGCTCGAAAGATTCACAGACTCAGAGCGTCGTACCGCACCCTTGCGGTTTTGCCTACGGTTGGTAGCCGGGGCATTCTTCATGCCCCGGCTACCCGCAGTCGTCACTCTGTGACGACTCCCCCGCCCCCCGACAAATCGGCTCGGCACAAATTTGAAGCCGCAAACGTCACAACTCGGCAAAGCTGGCTTGGTCCGTGTCGGTCATCAATCATCCGGTTTAGAACGTGTCGAGTGCTGCCAGCACCGAGTCCGAGAACTCAAACGACGCGTCGAATTCCGATGGCAAGTCACCTGCATTAAACGTGTCGGCACCTTGATTGCCTGCAATCACATCAGTCGAACCTTGGCCATTGATCGTATCATCACCGTCATTGGCGGTGATGTAGTCGACGCCGGCACCTCCCAAGATGTTGTCGTTGCCATCGCCCCCAACGATGCTATCGCTGTCGCTTCCACCGTCGATCGTGTCGTCCCCTCCGCCACCGCCCAAGAGGTCCAAACCGATTCCGCCGACGATCTTGTCATTGCCATCACCACCATTGATGGTGTCGTTGCCATCGCCGCCATCCAGCGTATCCAGCCCATCACGGCCGAAGAGCTTGTCGTTGCCGGTCAGGCCCAGCATCGAGTCACTTCCGGAACCGCCATCCATCTTGTCGTCGCCGGCTCCGCCATTCAGCGTGTCGCTCCCCGAAAAGCCGAGCAGCAAATCATTGCCATTGCCGCCACTGACCGTGTCGTTGTCAAAGTTCCCGTTGACCGTGTCATCGCCATCTTGACCATCGAGATTGTCGTTGCCGAATCCACCGTCGATGTTGTCGTTCTCGGTGCCACCGACGATGACGTCAGCATCATCGCCGCCATTGAGCGAATCGTTGCCGGCGCCTCCGTTGAGCGTGTCGAGTCCCGCTTCGCCCAGCAACGTATCGTTGCCAACGCCGCCCAATATGGAGTCGTTGCCGTTGCCACCCAGCATGGTGTCGGCTCCCGCCGTTCCGGTCAGCTTGTCGTTGCCGTCGCCTCCGCTGAGCAGCAAACGCACCGCACCGATTGCGACGCCGGCTCCATTGAGAATATCGGCACCGACTTCGCCGTTGACCTCGAGAAACGTCGGTGCCACCAAGCTGAGCGTACCGATCGTGACCGTATCATTTCCGGCGCCGCCCTTGACGACGACGTGAGTGACGCTCGACGAAGTCGTGATCGAGTTCGAACCAATCGCCGCTTTCAGCAAGCTGCCCGATTGCGTGACCGACAT
This sequence comes from Planctomyces sp., assembly GCA_043775215.1. GTDB lineage: Bacteria > Planctomycetota > Planctomycetia > Planctomycetales > Planctomycetaceae > SXKJ01. Next base: position 1,341 of record JAYVSP010000457.1, read on the forward strand.
CGAATTGTTCGCGGAACTGCCGATGACGAGGGCCGTATCACTGCCACCACCATTGTTGACCAAGTCGATGCCGTCGGTTGCGCCGAAGACGATCGTGTTTGAGCCGGAGTCGCCGTTGTTCAAGTCACTGCCGGCCTGTCCCTCGAGTCGGTCGTCACCGTCCCCGCCCAACAGTTTGTCGTTGCCGGCGCCGCCCAGGATGCAATCGTCTCCGATACCACCGACCAGCGAGTCGTCGTTCCCCTGGCCGTTAATCGTGTCGTTGCCGGTCGTCGTACCGAGCGAATCATCTCCGTAAACAATATCGTTGCCATCGCCTCCCATGATCGAGTCGTCGCCGTTGCCACCTTGAATGAGGTCGGCGCTTCCCTGCCCATCAATAGTGTCGTTGTCGTCTCCACCGTCGAGCCGATCGCTACCGGCTCCGCCTAAGATGCGATCCGTTCCCGCGCCGCCATCGGCCGTGTCATTGCCGTCTCCGCCGTTGAGCGTGTCGTTTCCGAAGGTTGTGTTCAGCGAGTCGTCGCCAAACATTTTGTCCGCTTCCGTGCCGCCGTCCACCAAGTCGTCGCCGTTGCCACCTTCCAAAGAGTCGAATCCCGCTTGACCCTTGACTGTGTCGTTGCCGTCTTCGCCGAGCACCGTGTCATTTCCGCCGCCACCATACATCGTGTCATTGCCATCCCCGCCGCGCATCGAATCGTGTTCCAGGCCACCATTCACGAAGTCATCGCCATCACCACTGGTCAGCGTGTCGTTGCCAGCACCGCCATCCAATGAATCGTTGCCGACGTCTCCGTTGATCTGGTCATTGCCGTTTCCACCCAGCAACGTATCGTTGTCGTCTTCGCCGTTGAGGGTATCCATCCCGTCTCCGCCGATGACCGAATCATCTCCCCCACCGGCATTCACCGAGTCCGCACCGCCGCCCCCGTTGATCGTGTCGTTTCCCACGCCTGCGGTGATCCGGTCGTCACCGTCTTCGCCGAACAATGCATCTCCCGCATCACCACCCTGGATCGTGTCGGCACCGCTGTTGCCATGAAGCGTGCTGGCGACCACGGGGCTTCCGATGAGCGTGTCGTTCCCATCACCACCGGAGACCAGAATTGATGGGAGCATGAAGCTGCTATCCATTCCGCTGAGGTCGATCGTGTTGTCGCTGTCGCTGCCGGTGATGATCAGAGTCTGAATCAAGTCGGACGAGATCGTTCCAATACTCAGCGACGAGCCGTTGACAATGACGTCCACATTGCCGCTGCCGCTTACGCTGATCGCGACGCTATCGGCCGCAGTCATCGAAATGTTCAATTCGCCGGTCGACGGAATGAACAGGGCGGAGACCGACGGGACCGTCCGGTCCTCCAGCGATTCGATCGACGGATCAACCACGTCGGCCGATTCTTGGATCATTGGTGAACCGCAGAGCGCCGCTCCCGCGAATCCGCGTCGTGCTCGATGCCCCGTTCTCGAAGTACTCAAGGCCGTTCTCGAAGTACTCAAGGACAGGGAACGTCTGGTCGAGACACGAAGACCCCGCAACCAAGAAGCGAAACGCATGGCACACGATCCTCGCGAGAGATAGGCCGGGGATGGCCTCGAGACGATAGAAACGGTCAAGATCAGCAGCGATTGGCCCGCGCTGTCAGTTCCGAGAAGCATCTGCGGCGAGACGCCGTGTCAATCCTTGACCGTGCCACTTTCTCATCGAGATCGTTCGCTTGCATAGACCTGACGCGGCAGATCCTTGAAAGCGCGCGATGCACCGTCAATGGGGCTTGCCGACAGGCTGCCAAAACTTTTTCAGATTTTTTTCTCGGCAGATCAAAGTCTCACAAATCTCGTTTCCTTCTGACGGCCGCCTTCTCCGAGTACAACTCCTCTTTCCGTGTTGCAGCCCCTCGGCGCGAGTGCTCTGGCCGAGCGATCTCAAATTCGGTAGCCATCATGTCTTTCACACAGCGGGATTCTCAACTTTCCAAAACCAAGATCATCGCCACCATCGGGCCCGCGTGCGGCACGCGTGAGAAGCTGAAGGAGTTGGTCGAAGCGGGCGTCGATATCTTCCGTTTGAACTTCGCGCACGGCCGGCACGAGTCGCTGCACGAGATCATGGGATTGATCCGATCGATCTCGGATGAAATTCGCCGGCCGATCGGCGTTCTCGGTGATCTGTCCGGACCGAAGATTCGTCTCGGAGCCTTGCCGGGCGACAGTTTTCAATGCAACCTGGGCGCGACGGTCGAATTCGTCCGCGGAGAAAACAGCGATGTTCCCGGCCGCCTGACTTGCACCTACGAGCAACTGATTGACGACGTCCGCCCCGGCGATCGCATCTTGATGGCCGACGGAACCGTCTCGCTGAAAGTTACCGAACAAAACTCCGACGCCGGATGGGTTCGCTGTGTCGTCGACGGTCCCGGCCGGGTTCGCAGCCGGCAGGGAGTCAACTTGCCGGGAGTGGCACTCAGCACGCCGAGCCTCACTCACAAAGATCGCGAAGATCTTGCCTGGGCATTGGATCACGATCTTGATTTTGTCGGCCTCAGCTTTGTTCGTAGCGGTGCCGACATTCGGATGTTGCGCGAGGCGATCACTGCCGCCGCGCCCAGGGTCACTCCGCTGATCGTCTCGAAGATTGAGAAGCTCGAAGCGATCGACGACCTCGACGCGATCTTGGCCGAGACCGACGCCGTCATGGTGGCCCGCGGTGACTTGGGGGTCGAAGTGGACATCGCCCGCGTCCCGATCTTGCAAAAGAAGATCATTCGGCTGTGCAACCAGCACCGGATTCCCGTGATCACCGCGACGCAGATGCTCGACAGCATGCAGCACAACGAACTGCCGACGCGTGCCGAAGTGACTGACGTGGCCAATGCGGTGCTCGATGGCAGCGACGCCGTCATGCTCTCCGGCGAGACTGCCGTCGGCGATTATCCGGTCGGTGCGGTCGCCATGATGAACCACATCGCCTGTGAAGCCGAAACGCTCGTCGAATCCGCTCACTTCCGCGGAAGCCCCGGCAAGCTGAAGGCCCGCGCACTGCTGGTCACCGAAGCCGTGACGCTCGGAGCCGGCGCGGCGGCCGAGCATCTCAAGGCCAACGTCATCGCGGTCGCTTCACGATCGGGACTGACAGCAATGGCGCTCTCGAATCAACGGGTCTCGGTCCCAGTGATCGCCGTCAGCGACCGGCCGGAGATCACCCGCCGCATGTGCCTGTTCTGGGGGGTCACTCCCGTTCAAACAGATACAAAAACCGTCGGCAA
>JAYVSP010000458.1:0-2844 GCA_043775215.1 Planctomyces sp.
CGAGTGACGCCGACCTGAAAAAGACTCCCGACCCCTTCGCTTCGGACAATTTCCTGTTGCCGATTTGGGGACCACAAAATCGGCAATCGCAAATTGGCAATCGGTTACGACGCTTCACGGAAGCGGAGTTGCGGCCGCTCCAGCGTGACAAGTGTATTTGGCGGGACGCTCTTGGTGACCGCGCAGCTCGAACCGATGACTGAGTTCCGGCCGATCACTGTGTCGCCGCCTAAGATCGTGGCGTTGGCATAGATCACGACTCCTTCTTCGATTGTGGGATGCCGCTTGATACCACGAATGATGTTGCCACTCTCGTCTTTGGGGAAGCTGAGGGCGCCTAGCGTGACGCCTTGGTACAGCTTGACGTTTTGCTCGATCAACGTTGTCTCGCCGATGACCACACCCGTGCCGTGATCGATGAAGAACGACGGGCCGATCTGTGCGCCCGGATGAATGTCGATGCCGCTACGGCTGTGAGACCATTCCGACATGATTCGCGGAATGAACGGCACCTGCAGCCGGCAGAGCTCGTGCGCGATCCGATGTACGGTGATTGCTTCCAGGCCCGGATAGCAGAAGATGATTTCGTCCAGATTCTTGGCGGCCGGATCGCCGTCGAACGCGGCCTGCACGTCGGCGGCCAACATGCGGCGAATTTCCGGCAGCGTTTCGAGAAACGCGAAGGTCTTCTCTTGACCCAACATGAAGCTGTTTTCACTCGCCGCGGAACTGGCAACCGTGGAACTGCTGACGCGAACCTCATGCTCGATCGCACGGGCGATTTGCTCGCTCAACGAATCAAAGATGGCGTCGATCAAGTCGCCGGTGTGATACACGACGTTGGCAAGATCCAAGTTTTGCCGCCGTCGGTAGCCGGGGTACAAGACCTCGGTCAAATCGAACAGGATTTGAATGATCGCCTCGCGGCTGGGCAGCGCCGAATGTCCCAAGTGGTTGATCGAACTGATCTGCTGATAGGTCTCGACAATGCGATTGGTCAGTTCCGGCAGCCGCGACTTCAACGGGACATCCTGAGTCATAATGCGATTCCTGCGGACGGACTGGCCGCCGCGCGACAATGTCTTCGGCATTGCCGGCGGGGCGTCTGACAAAAAGTCGGGAACGAACAAGTGAAGTGCAGCGTTCACGGCAGTTCCTAAAGGCAGATTCTAGGAGTGTGAAGAAAGCCTGTTCAAGCAGGCGTACGTCACAAGTAGGCTGGGACTCCGTCCCAACCGTCTGACAAAAGCCGGACTATGTCGCGTGAATCGGCTGAGCGATCCGCAGGCGATGAGTTATTCCGAAATCCGGCATATCCGGTAAGTCTGTGAAACTTTGCCGAGAGTCTTGCCAGGCGAAATCGGGAATCGCGGTTGGGCGAAAAAATCGGTTCATGCCGGTTGCGTCGCGAGTCGAACTCCAGGGGTGATACCGGTTGATCTCAATGTGAGTCCACGTTTCGAGACCGTCGGAGGGGCCTCCACTGTGAGTTCATCAGCGCAACGCACCAATAAAATCCGCAAGCAATCCTGCGATCGGAGTCACTGCCTGGAAATCTGCCGTGGCTGTACTCAGCACCCCGTGCGCCCGATTCTCGGTGCTGGCGGCGTGAAAAACACTCACGACAAATTCTACATCGGCGGAGATGACGACTGCGATTTGCAACTCGGCGGAAGCGCCATGCCCGCTCTGCACAGTCTCCTGCGTTTCGACCAGGACGATCTGTGGATCGAAGCAGTCGCAGACGAACCGCCCCTCATGGTCAATCACCAAGCGGTTCGCTCGTGCTTGCTGCGGGACGGCGATCGCCTGGAAATTGGAGACTTCGAGTTGGCCGTGCATTTGGAACCGGAGCAGCGGCACATTGAAGTCGCGAACTGGCCACGAGAACTTCAAGTTCAGCCGCCACACCTCAATCTCGATGCGGGCTTCGATCCGGAACGGTTGAGTGAACTCCGCGCGGAAGAATTGGTCGACGCGCTCGACGACGAGATGCAAATGATCGAACACTTCGATCGTCGGCAGAATTCCGGAATCGACGCATTACTCGGCGCCGTACTGTCACACCGTCAGCAATCGGTCAAAGTCGAGTCCAGCACGGATGCCCCACGATCGGAACTGGATCAAATGCTCGCACAACTGAACAGAACGATTGCACAGTTGGAGCGGCGTGCAAAAAACCTCGAACGTCGCGAGGCGGCCTACGCCGAAGTCGCCGCCATATTGCTCGAAGCCCAGGAACGGATGGCCGCTCAGTTGGAAACCATTGAGGGCCAATTGGCCGAATGGCGAGCCGCCTCAACCGACGACCGCCGCTATCGCGCCAGCGCCTGATGACGATTTCACCTGATGACTATTTCAATTGCTCGGCCATTTCTTGGGCGATCTTCTTCCGCTCGTCTTTGGAGTCGGCGGTGTCGAGCCGCCGAAAGTCAGCGAGCAGTTTCTCGCCTTTGACCGGATCGGTCTTGGTGAGCTCATCGATACTTTCGGGAATCCCACCGAGCGAGCTGCCACCATCACCATACTTCGCGACCTCTTCCAGCCTGGCTCGCAAGGCGTCGGTCGAGCTGTACCTGATCGGAGCATCAATCGGCGCAGGGGCGCCCGTGCCGCATCCCGCAAGCGCGATGACGACCGCAAATGCGAGGACAGACGCCAGCGACTGGCTCAACTTTCTGGATGACATGTGTCAGATCTCCTCGCTCGCCGAATCGCGGCGAGAGGCGATGTGCTCGACGCCTCTAGTGCGTCTTCAAGACTACGAATTCGGGTTCATGTGAGTGAGCGGCAAGGCGTCAGCCCTCGGACGAATCGCGAGTGTGGTTCTGGCCCAACGGGCCA
>JAYVSP010000459.1:0-4287 GCA_043775215.1 Planctomyces sp.
GCCAATTGCAAAAAACCAAACACCCGACCCCGACCCCGGCACGGCTACAATTTTGGAGAGCCAGTTCATGGCGACTGATATTTTGAGTGATACACAGCAGGTTCCAGTGGTCGCGGAGTCTCATGGATTTTCGGAACAAGCGACCTCGGCTTTGGGTCCGGAGATGGTCGCGTTTCTGAAGCCGCTGGCGTCTTTGAGACTGACGGTCACCTTGCTGGCAATGTCGATCTTCCTCGTGCTGGCTGGCACGATGGCTCAGGTCGACAAAGACATCTGGCAAGTGGTTGCCGAGTATTTCCGCTGCTGGATCGCGTGGATCGACTTGCAGGTCTTCTTCCCGCCGTCGTTTTTTCCCAGCAAGCCGAACATCTCCGATTGGGCCGTGATTCCATTTCCGGGAGGGATGACGATCGGGACGTTGATGTTCTTGAACCTCATGGCGGCTCATGGCCTGCGGTTCAAGCCGCAAGCGTCGGGAAGTCGGCTGTGGGGCGGTATGGGCGTCATTGCATTGGGCGCTCTGACAACGTGGCTGGTCGTGGTGAGCGGCTCTAGCGCGGGCGGAGAGCAGGCGGGAAGCTGGATGTCATGGGGTTCGTTGTGGGTTCTGTTCAAGCTCGGACTGACGGCGGCTTTTGCATGGACAGTCTCAACAGTGCAGCGACTTCGCCCGAAAGATTCAACGGGCACTTCGCCGTTTGAATTCGTGAAGTCCACTCAAGGGCTTGTGGGAACCGCCTTCAGTTTGGGTCTGGGACTGCTGACCTTTTGGTTGTGGTATCAAGGAGACGACGCGCAACTCGACGATTCGTCGATGCGAATTCTGTGGCAGTTGGTGAAAGGGACGCTCGCGGGCGTGGTGTTGCTGGCCGGCTGTCTGATGGTCTTCAAGAAACGAGCCGGCGTGGTGCTGCTGCACGGCGGCATCGGACTGATGATGCTCAGCGAGTTGCTCGTCGGGATGACTGCGGTCGAAAGTCAAATCTCGCTGCTCGAGGGGGAACAGACCAAGTTCGCGCGCGACATTCGGCACTTTGAACTCGCACTGGTGGAATCGGATGCCGCCGATTCCGAGACGCACATCGTCGTGCCGGGATCGCGATTGCTGGCCAGCAAGGACGGCGCAAAGATCACTCACGAATTGTTGCCCTTCGATGTGCAGGTGGTCGAGTTCCTGAAGAATGCCGACGTTCGCCGTGCTCAAGAAGGAGACAAGAATCCCGCCACGGACGGGCTGGGCACCGCGTGGATTCCCGAGGTGATGCGAGCGTCGTCCGGCACCGACTCCGACAGCAAAGTCGACCATCCGGCTGCGTATGTGAAGCTGACCAAGCGCGGGACCGATGAGGCCATCGGGACGTATCTGGTCAGCGTGCTGATGTCGGAAGAAGGCAAGGCCGATTCTGTGAAGATCGATGGCCAGACCTACGATCTGTCGTTGCGATTCCAGCGTCACTACAAGCCGTACACGATCGAATTGATCGACGTGCGCAAGGACGACTACATCGGCACCGACACGCCACGCAGTTATTCGTCCGACATCCGTTTGACCGATGCGGCCCTCGGAACCAACCTGGAGTACCACATCTGGATGAACAACCCGCTGCGCTACGCGGGTGAGACGTTCTATCAAAGCGGATATCACAAAGTTCCCACGACCGGCATCGAGGGAACTTCATTGCAGGTCGTGACGAACACCGGCTGGATGATTCCGTATGTGGCCTGCATGATCGTGGCCATCGGCATGTTGACGCATTTCAGCATCACGCTGTTGCGGTTCTTGGATCGGCGGACGCGCGACGTGTCTTCTTTGGAAACTGCAAGCGGTGGTTTGGCCTCCGGTGCAAAGGTCTCTTTGGCCGACATCTCAGGCAACGGACGTGGACCGAAAGGGACGACGGGACGTCACAAAAAGAATCACGACGTCACAGCCGAAATCCCGTCCGGGCAGAACTACTGGATTCCGCTGGCGGTGGTCGTCGTCCTGTCGCTGTATGTCGGCAGCAAGGCACGACTGCCGCAGGCTGGTCCGAATGAGTTCGATTACAGCGAATTCGGCAAGTTGCCGATCGTGGTCGACGGCCGCGTGAAGCCGATCGACACCTACGCTCGCAACACGCTGCGAATTGTCTCCGGCAGCGAGACCTTCAAGGACGACAACGACCGCACTCAACCGGCTATCCGCTGGTTGCTGGATGTGATCGCTCGGCCCGACGACGCCAAGCACCACAAAGCCATTCGCATCGACAATTTGGAAGTCACCGAAGCCTTGGGACTCAAGCCGCGAAAAGGCTTCCGCTATGCGCCGGCCGAGTTCTCCGAGCACGATGACGAGAAGGGGAAGGAGTTCAAGGAAACTCGACTGGGGAAACTCAGCGAGCAGGCCGATCAGGCACGCGAGAAGGGTGCTCGGAACATGAGCGTCACAGAACGCAAGATTCTGGAGTTCGAGAGGAAGTTCGGCATGTACGACACGCTGACTTTCTTTCGCCGGACGCCGGAGGCCGATCAAGACTCGCCCGAATTCAATCTGCTGTCGGCTCACCGATTTCTGCAAGCTCTGAAGTCCCGCAAGATGCCGCTGGTGATCCCGCCGCGCGACGCGAGCGACTCGGCAAGCGGTAAAGGGGACTGGTTGCAGTATTCGCTGGCAAACTATTTGGACCCGATCGAGACTCGGCCAGAACTTCGCGGCTGGGCGAAAAAACTGTGCGAAGTGCTGGACGAGCGGGTCAGCCCCATGCTTCAGATGCGGTTGCGGCAGCCGAATATTGCTGACGGCCAGCGCATGGAAATCCAACGCGAACTGAAGCAGAATCAAGACATGAAAGAATGGCTCGCCGCGCGCTACTTGGCCGGCGATTGGAAAAGGGAACAACAAGCGGAAACCCTGCCGGCGAACACGGCGGTCGCGGCATGGAGCGAAATCCTGGCGGCCTATCAGGACGGCAACGCCCTCAAGTTTAACGGCGCGGTGGCGAGATACCGGGCGTCATTGAAAGACCGATCTCTGCGAGAGGTCAACCTGTCGAAGGTTGGCTACGAATGGTTCTTCAACCAATTCCAACCGTTCTTCCTGGCATCAATGCTGTACTTCTTTGTGTTCGTCGTGGCGACGGCCGCGTGGCTCGGCTGGACCAACACGCTCAATCGCACGGCCTTCTGGATGATCTGCTTCACTCTGGCGTTGCACACGTTCGCGCTGGTCTCGCGGGTCTACATCTCCGGCCGGCCGCCGGTAACGAATCTGTATTCGACCGCCGTGTTCATCGGCTGGGGAACGGTAGTGCTGGGGTTGGTGCTCGAAGCGATCTACCGTCTGGGAATTGGCAACGTGGTCTCGGCGGTGACCGGCTTCGCGACCCTGTTGATTGCTCACTATCTGGCGGGCGATGGGGACACGTTTATCGTGTTGCAAGCGGTGCTCGACACGCAGTTCTGGCTGGCGACGCACGTCACGACGATCAATCTCGGTTACGCGATGACGTTTCTGGCCGGCATGCTTGGCGTGCTGTACGTGCTGCGTGGTTTCTTCACGCGATCGCTGACGCCGGACGTGGAAAAAAATCTGGCGCGGATGATTTACGGCACGCTGTGCTTCGGCATCTTCTTCAGCTTCGTGGGAACGGTGCTGGGCGGCCTGTGGGCGGACGACAGTTGGGGCCGCTTCTGGGGCTGGGATCCGAAAGAGAACGGAGCGCTAATCATCGTGCTGTGGAACGCTTTGGTCCTGCACGCTCGCTGGGGCGGTATGGTCAAAGACCGAGGCATGGCCGTCCTGGTGATTGGCGGCAATATCGTGACGAGTTGGTCATGGTTCGGAGTGAATGAACTCGGCGTTGGCCTGCACAGTTACGGCTTCACCGAAGGAGTGCTGCTGTCATTACTCGTCTTCGTCGCGAGCCAACTCGCGGTGATTGTCGTGGGCTGCCTGCCGAAGGAATCGTGGGCTAGCTTCCGGAAAAGCAGTAGTGCCACGCCGATCGCATCGTGAAGTTTGTTTCCTCAGATCCGGATGAGAAACATCCGTAGTAGGTTGGGATACGATCCCGATCTGGTCGGGACAGAGACCCAACCTACTGTCCCAACCTACTACGGATACGACGTCTTAGCTTAGGACCGGCGCAGAAATAACTGTCTGATGTAGCTGAACTCCTCACGTTCCGCACCCCCTTTTCAAGGTTCATTTCCCCAGAAACATAGGACTTTGATGATTTCGCCAAATCGGCGACCATCAGATTTGGGGTAGTTGCAAATCGGATGGCCACTACAGCATTTGCAAAAGTC
>JAYVSP010000460.1:0-6477 GCA_043775215.1 Planctomyces sp.
CGACGAGGGCGGCGAACCCGAGATGGTTCACGAACTGATCGCCATCTTGGACGACGCCGGGATGGACATCGTCGATGAGCCTTCTCCCGAAGAGAAGGCCGCGAACGAGACCGTTCCGCAGTCGATGCTCGAACCGGAGCCTCAGTCGTCGTCGCGCGATCCGATCCGCATGTACCTCAGCCAAATGGGCCACATCCCGCTGTTGTCGCGTGAGCGCGAGATTTTTCTCGCCAAGCAAATCGAGATGACCCGAAAGTGGTTCCGTCGGAAGATGATGGAATCGGACTTTGCCATCGGACAGGCAGTCGAAATCATTCAGAAGGTCGGCCGTGGCGAACTGCCTTTCGAGCGGACACTGCGCACCAGTGAGACTGAGAACCTCCGCAAGGAGCAGATTCAGGGACGTATTCCCGTCAACATGCCCACCATCGAACGACTGATGGCTGACAACCGACAGGACTGGGAAACGCTCAAGGCCACCAAAGAAGCCTCGCTGAAGACCGAGATCAAGCAGCGGATGGCTTGCCGCCGTCGCAAGCTCTGCTGGCTGGTTGAAGAGTTGAGCGTCAGGACTCAGCGCTTGCAGCCTGTCCTCCGGCGGATGGAGCAGATTGCCAACCGCATCAAGGAGCTTCAGTCTCAGATTCAGAAGCTCGCCGAACGTCGTTCCGTCGCCGCCAACAACGAAGCGGACATCCTCCGCCGCGAGTTGCAAGACATCGTCGAGATGACGCTCGAATCACCCGAAGACTATTGCGACCGCATGCGCCGCGTGATGGCCAAGTACGACGCTTGGACACGTGGCAAGCAACAACTTTCGGGCGGCAACCTGCGGCTGGTCGTTTCGATTGCGAAGAAATACCGCAACCGGGGCCTCAGCTTCTTGGACTTGATTCAAGAAGGAAACGCGGGCCTGATGCGCGGTGTCGAAAAGTACGAGTACCGTCGAGGGTACAAGTTCTCGACCTACGCGACATGGTGGATTCGCCAAGCGATCACTCGTGCCGTTGCCGATCATGCCCGCACGATTCGCATCCCGGTTCACATGTTCCAGTGCATCTCGATGCTGAAGGCCAAGAGCGAAGCGATTCGCCAAGTGACCGGACGCGATCCCAGCATGGAAGAGTTGGCGGAAGCGGTTGGGATGCCGGTCGAAGAGACCGAACGGATCATGAAGACGTGGAAGCACCCGATCAGTCTGGACACGCCCGTGGGCGAAAGCGAAGACAGCAGCTTCGGCGACTTCCTCGAAGACGACAACGAGGCGAGTCCCGCCGACTCGGCCATGAAAGAAATGCTCCGCGACAAGATCGAAGTCGTGTTGCGCAGCCTGACCTATCGCGAGCGCGAGATCATTCGGCTGCGGTACGGCCTCGGTGACGGCTACAGCTACACGCTCGAAGAGACCGGTCGCATTTTCAAGGTGACGCGCGAGCGTATCCGCCAGATCGAATCCAAGGCGTTGCGCAAGCTCCAACACTCGACTCGTGCCGACCACCTGAAGGGTTTCGTCGATGCGATGTATCCCAACAGTGCCGACGCGGCGAAGACCGTCACCGCCGACGCCGAATCGGAAGATGCCCTCGCTGTCGCGGGCTGATCTTCACGGAACCGGCTTCCACAACCCGCCATCCGTCGCAGCATCGTGACGAGTTCGGCTGACCACTGATTTCCAAAACACGCTCCGCCCGGCAACACTCGCTCGGCGGAGCGTGTTCGTTTGTGAACGAGTTCAGAACGACTCTCCAACTCGAATCGCCCGCTTCTTCTTGATCCGTGTTCCGGCTCTGCCATCCGTGAGATCTCCTACTTGAATTGATCGTACGGATGGCAGAGCCGGAGCACAGATCAAGGCATTGGCCAACACTCTCAGTTGAACTGTGGCGAGCGTTGACGCACTCGACAGGCGTGGGCACACTCCTCGCCTCCGATAATTCCGCCCATGCCCCACCCATTTGAGGACACTCCCGCATGAAGCCGCTTCGACACCTTGTGGCCTGTGCCATCTTGACCCTGCTCGGTTCCACGACCTTCGCCGACAACTGGCCCGGTTGGCGCGGTCCGACGGGAAACGGCTTGTGTACCGAGAAGGACTTGGCGACGGAGTGGTCTCCCACACAGAATGTCGCGTGGAAGCTGGCGCTGCCGGGACCAGCCGGAGCGTCGCCGGTCGTGTGGGGAGAGCGAGTCTTCCTGACCTCGGTCAACGATGCGGGCGAGTTGCTGCTCATCGCAGTCGGCACCGACGGGAAGCAACTCTGGCAACACGTCGTGGCGAACGGGAATCAGAAGGCACGCGGCGACGAAGGGAATTCGGCGTCCCCTTCCCCTGTCACCGATGGTCAGCACGTTTGGACCTTCATGGGTGAGGGTTCGCTCGCGTGTTACACGGTCGAGGGGAAAGAAGTTTGGAAATTCAACGTGCAGGATCGGTACGGCAAGTTCAGCATCCAGTTTGGGATGAGTTCCACGCCGGTGCTGGACGGCGGCGTTCTCTACCTGCAACTGATTCACGGTGAGGGTGACGCCAAGACGCGCGAGGCGTGCGTGGTGGCGATTGAGGGGGCGACCGGCAAGCAAGTTTGGCGAGTCGATCGGCCCAGCGATGCCATCGCGGAGAACGAACACTCGTATGCGTCGGCCATGCTCTACCAAGACGGCGACAAAAAGTTCCTACTCACACACGGAGCCGATGTTCTCGTCGCGCACGATCTGAAGGACGGTCACGAATTGTGGCGGTGCGGTGGATTGAACCGACGCGATGATCCGTCACTCGGCTACGACCGGACGTTGCGGTTTGTCGCGTCACCCGTCGCCGTGCCGGGACTCATCATCGCCCCTTCGGCGAAACAGCATCCCGTGCTGTGCATCAAGCCGGATGGCAAAGGCGACATCACCAACGAAGCCTCACTCCACTGGTGGTCTTGGAAGAAGACCCCCGACGTGCCGACACCCGTCGTCGTGGGCGATCTCGCCTACCTCTGCATGGAGAACGGGAACCTCACGGTTCTCGAAGCTCGCACGGGGAAAGAAGTCTACTCGCAGGCCACGCACCGGCAGCGTCATCGCGCGTCGCCCGTCTACGCGGATGACAAGCTGTACCTGACTGCGCGTGACGGCAAGGTCCACGTGATCCAAGCCGGCCGCGACTTCAAAGTCCTCGCCGTGAACGATCTCGGCGAAGACCAGTCGTCATCGCCCGCCATCTCGAACGGCACGATCTACATGCGCACGTTCGGCCACCTCTGGGCCATCCGCCAGAAGTAGGCCACGAGTGACTCGAACGAGGCACTCCCCAATTCGCACTGGAATCGCATTCGTTTTCCACGAGCCGCTCCAGAGGCTGCACCAAACTTCCGAAGACTTCGGAAGTTTGGTGTTGAGCAAAAGTTCGGCCCATGAGGACAAACGCAATGACGGTCAACGAGATTCGAGTTCGGGCGCTGGAATTGCCTCGCGACGAGCGGGAATTGTTGGGGGTGGCTCTCTTGAGCAGCCTCGAACCACAGGACGAGCAGGCGGAAGTGGACGCGGCGTGGGCCGCAGAGATCCTCGCGCGGTCTGACGCCTATCGCAGCGGCAAGGTTCAGTCGTTGGATGCCGCAGGAACGGTCGAGCGGCTTCGCCAACGACTGGCCGCCAGGACGGTGACGTGAATGTCCGCATCCTTCCCGAGGCTGAAGAGGAACTCTATCAGGCCGCGTTATCGTACGAAGATCGCGAATCGGAAGTCGGTCTGCGATTGCTCGCGGCCTACGATGAAGCTCGGAGTCGCATCGAGGAACGTGCGGATCACCTGCAGCGTCTCGAAACCATTCCTCCCGGACGAAACATCCGGCGCACATTCATGCGAAGGTTTCCCTACATGGTTGTCTGTGAGTTGTTCCTCGACGAAGTCGTCATCATCGCGGTCGCCCATATTCGAGCCAGAAGCCAAACTACTGGTCGAGGAGAATTGAGTAGCCAGATCAAGTCACCCGTGCCACGGCTTGTCAGCCTCGGGACAAGCAGTGCCGATAAAGAGTTGGCCGATCATCGCACTGCTTCTCCGAAGACTCCGAAGCAGTGACACATCTCGGTGGTGTTGGTGAATAATGCTGGGCCATCCAGCCTTACCATACGTTACGCAGCCTTGAATTATTTGAACTCAACACTTTCACGTTACACCCATAGAACCAAGGAGCGAATCCATTCCATCGCCGTTTCTCAGTCGTTGTTTCTGTTTGGTCGTGGTCCTGTGTGGTTTGCCGAGCATCGTGTTCGCGCAGACACCAGCCGGTGATCTGGCGCGCGGACAGGGTGCGTATCTGAACGGTGCGGGTTGGTACAACCTCAACACCGCCAAGGCGAACTCGGTCAACACGGATGCCGCGATTCGTTGGAAACAGGATCTGCGGAAGATTCAAAGTGAGAAACGGGATCTCGAAGCGCGAACGGCGGCGGGGAAGAAGCTCAGGGTGGAAGAGGTTAAACAACGCCAGTTCGAGCGTGAGCAGCAACTGCGGGTCACTCCCACGGGGGCCGACGTTCAAACGGGCGAAGCGTTGAATGTGCTTTTGTACGATCTCACAGATCCCGCCATCACCACGGACGATTGGCAGTCGAAGTCGGTTGCCCTTCCGGAAAAGATGTCCGTCAAGGATTTGATTTTCCGGTTCACGCCACTGAGCGGTTCGTCAACGAGTTCTGCGGCTCTCAGCAAAGGTGTGATTGCCCTTTCTCGGCTGGCTGTCACTGGAGAGGCGTGGCCGACGCCGCTTCAGTTGCCCGAGGTGGAACGGGAACGGTTGGGGTATGAATCGGCGTATGCCAAGGTTCAGGGCGAGATTCGAGACGGCAAGTTTGTCCTCAAGTCTGTTCAAGAGATGGACAAGTCGCTCGATGCCCTCAAGGCCAAGGTGAACTCGGCGATTCCCGTCGAGCGTGGCTTTCGCACCGAAGCGGGGAAGTTCGTGGAAGACCTGAAGAACTCCACGAAGATGTTCGACGCCGCAACCATCGACTATGCCCGCGAGATTCTTGTCGATACGAAAGACCACGAGGCCACCACCGTCGCGGAACTGGTGGCGTTCATGCTGAAGTACCGTCTTCAATTTGCGAGTGCCGAACGAAGTCCCGACGCCTCCGAACTCTACACGAAACTTCACGAGGCACTCCGGCAACAGCACACGGCGTTTGGAATCAAGCTACCGGAGGTGCCACCGATGTCCGAAAAAGAGTCCGGTGCCATTGTTAAGAACTCCGTCTGGGTGGGCGAAAATGGACCACAGAAACTAACGATTACCGAACGCAACGGGGAGATGTTTCAGGCGAGATTTGAAGTGGTCAACGGTTTTGTGCGAGAGGTTAAGGGCGAGGTAAAAGGCGACAAACTCTCATGGCTGGCGAAAGATGTTCGCGCGGTGAAAGGTAGTGCTGGGGGTGACAATCACGGGACGATTGGACGCGATGAAAAGGGAGACAAGATCGACTTCGTATGGCGGAGCGAGGGTGGATCAGGGACGTTTACGCTTCGCTTTCGTAAGTGACGACGTATCGGGCGTCGTCAACCAAATTGACGTAGGCTGGGTGGAGTCTTCGGAACGCACCGGGACGGGAATGTTGGCAACCATCGTGGTGCGCTCCGAAGACTTCACGCACCCTGCGTCACTCCCTAACTGTTGGAAGGAATGAACATGCCCACGAAACAAGCGGCCTTGGAACTGCTGAACAAACTTCCTGACGAATGCACTTGGGACGACATCATGTCGGAGTTGTTCGTGCGTCAGAAGATTGAGGCCGGGATCGCGGATGCCGACGCGGGGCGAGTTGTCTCGCACGAAGAGGTCTTCGCGGAGCTGAGCCGCGATGACGATTGAATGGACTGAAACAGCGCGGCAGGACTTGCGAGAGATTCGCCGTTTCATCGCGAGAGACTCCAAGAAATATGCCGCCCGGATGATCGCCCGCATTCGTGAAGCAGTCGAATTGATGTCGGTCCATCCCGAAGCGGGCCATTGGCTGCCGGAAGTCGAGTCGCGAAACATCCGCGAGATTTACGTCGCCAGCTTTCGTATCGTCTATCGGACCCGCGGTGACGCCATTCAAGTGCTGACCGTCATGCACGGCGCACGAGACTTTGATGGAAGGTTGAATTGAATCCCTGACAAGTTTCTTGGGCCTTCGGCCCCCGGCTTAAAGCAAGCCGGGCCACTCTGCGGACTTGCCACTCGAAGCAGTGACGAAGCAGTTCCCGATTTTTGTTGTTGAGGAGTACCATCCCATGACAGTGCCTGTCGTTGAAGAGCGTTTGAAATCCATCGAACGTGAATTGGCCGAAGTGAAGATCGAATTGGCGCGGGTCGCGGCCAAGTCGAATGGCGCGCGGCCGGACTGGCTCGATGTCATGGAAGGCTCGATGTCCGAGTTCCCCGAATTCGAGGAGATGGTTCGCCTGGGACGCGAGTACCGCAAGTCCTTTCATCCCGCCGAGGACAA
>JAYVSP010000461.1:0-15689 GCA_043775215.1 Planctomyces sp.
CGCAGCGTGGAGCAGTATCTCGACGCTGCGAAGGCCGAAGGGTTGCGAATTGTCGGCGCGGCGGAATCGCACATTCACGCCGACTTTGTCTCTGGATCGCGCGAGTTGGCGGATCGTGTCGGCGCGAAGCTGTATCTGGAAGGCAGGAAAAGGGGACGGGTCGGGACAGGTCCATTTATGGAATATGGTGGAATATGGACCTGTCCCCTTTGTTCCCCCCATTCTCAAATTTGTTGTTGTCGTCCCAGCCGCAGCCTCGGTAGTTTTTTACTCGCCGCTGCACGCACCGCATAAATGCACCGTACTGCCTCGACCCAATGTGATTCCGCAGGTTGCCCCACCTGGGATGTCGCAAACAGATCATCTCGAACGCTATTGCGCTGACCAAACACAGGGCGGCATCAATCTGCCGCGTGTACGGTGACAAGTCTGGTTCGGCCGTCGCGGGTTTCAAATCGGCCGTGATCTCGGACAGTTCGTCAATCTCATTCCGCCCCGGCCCAAACGTCCGCGCCACCGCAGCCTTCAAGCCCCCCGCGATCATGCTCCGCAACGAGCCGTGATACACATCCGACGGCGTTCTCAGCCGCGCCAGTTTCTTTTCGGGCACGGGTCCATGCTTTCCGTTGTGCTTCCGGCAGACAACCCACTGAGGTCCATTTTTTCTCGGAGCGAACTGCAACGGAGCGTGTTGCTCGTAGGAACCCGGTAAATCCTCCGGGCCGCGTTTGAACGCGGTGAGTTCGCTCTCGGAGTAGCCGCAGTTCAGGCAGACTGCGAATGCCCGGACGTTCGAGCCGATATTGGTCTTCCTCACAGACGTAGGCTTTCGCGTCGGGCTTGTCGGAATCCCTCCAATGCCCAACACTGATCGCCTCGTCCATGTGTCTTGAATCGAATCGGGTTTTGCGATGTCCACTCCCTACCACGCTAGGTATTTCGCTCACGAATTGACCCGGTCGAATCGTGAGGTCGGGGTGGGTTCGGCTCTGTTCAATGCTTGCGTTGATTTGAATCCACATCAGATTGAGGCGGCGGTCTTCGCGTTGCGGAACCCATTGTCGAAGGGCGTCATCCTGGCGGACGAGGTTGGGCTGGGGAAAACCATCAAGGCAGGGCTGGTGCTCTGCCAGAAGTGGGCCGAGAAGAAGCGGCGGCTGTTGGTGATCTGCCCCGCCAGTTTGCGAAAGCAGTGGAGCCTGGAGCTTCAGGACAAATTCAATCTGCCCAACATCGTGGTGGACTCGAAGACGCGAGGCGAACAGTTCCCGCCCGACCGAGTCGTCATCATGTCGTACAACTTCGCCAGCGCTCGTCACGAGGAATTGCGGGCGGTTCCTTTCGACATGGTTGTGATCGACGAAGCCCACAAATTGCGAAACGTCTACAAACCCAACAAGAAGACTGCTCAAAACATTCGGACGGCACTGGCGGGACATCGCAAAGTGCTGCTGACCGCGACCCCCTTGCAGAACTCGCTGATGGAGTTGTTCGGACTCTCGACGATTCTGAGCGAAGAGATCTTCGGAGATGCGGATACCTTCCGGATGCGGTTCACGCAAAAGAACGCAGACCTCGAAGCGTTGCAGTCCCGGTTGCAGACGTTTTGTCAGCGAACGCTGCGTCGCGATGTTTTGGAATACATCCAATACACGGCACGGCAACCGCTCACGATCCGCTTCCGGCCGACTGACGACGAGCACAAGCTCTACGAAGCCGTCTCCGTCTATTTGATGCGAGAAGACTCGTTCGCATTGCCCAAGCGCCACCGGCATCTCATCGAATTGGTTGTCTGGAAGTTGCTGGCGTCGTCGTCACCAGCAGTCGCGCGCACGCTCGAACGCATGCGACTGCGGCTCGAAAGGTTGCGAGATGGATTGCCGGTCTCCGCCGAATGGACCGAAGACGTCTTCGATGATGAAGACCTGGATGAGGAGTACGTCGACAACTTACTGAGCAACATCAGCGGGAATGAAAAAACGGTCGTGCCGGCGCGTGACGAGCCGCCAGTCGATCGGCGCAAGCTCAATGAGGAGATCGCGGAACTCGCGCGGTATGAGCAATGGGCGCGCGGGATCAGCGTCGACAGCAAGAGCCGCACGCTCCTCGAAGCTCTACGAACTGGTTTCACTCGGATGGCCGAAATGGGAGCCAACCGGAAGGCACTCATCTTCACCGAGTCGCGGCGGACTCAGGAGTACCTCAAGAACTTTCTGGACGCGAATGGCTATGCCGGCCAACTCGTACTGTTCAACGGGACGAACTCAGACCCTGAGTCCAAGCGGATCATTGACCGCTGGATCGAAACCAACGCACCGCTCGGCCGAGCCAGTGGTTCGCGTGCCGTCGATGCTCGAACCGCGCTGGTCGAGCACTTTCGCGATCACGCTTCCGTGATGATCGCCACCGAAGCTGCTGCCGAGGGGGTGAATCTTCAGTTCTGCTCGCAGGTCATCAACTATCACCTGCCGTGGAATCCGCAACGGATCGAACAGCGCATTGGCCGCTGTCACCGCTACGGCCAAAAGCATGACGTGGTCGTCATCAACTTCCTCAACGACCGCAATCAGGCCGACATACGGGTGCATGAGCTGCTCGGCGAGAAGTTCAAACTCTTCAGTGGCTTGTTCGGTGCTTCCGATGAAGTGCTCGGAGCGATCGAAGATGGCGTCGATTTTGAGAAACGCATTCTGGACATCTACAAGCGCTGCCGCACGCCCGATGCGATCGAAACCGCCTTCCGGCAACTTCAGAAGGACATGGACGAAGCGATTCAAGAGAGGATGGCTCAGACGCGCCGCACGCTGCTCGACCATTTCGACGAGGACGTGCATGGCAAGCTAAAGCTGCGATTCGACAAGGCGAAAGATGATCTTGATCGCATTGGCCGGCTGTTCTGGCTGCTGACTCGGTTCATCCTCGCGGCTGGTGCGAGATTTGATGACGACCGCTTGATCTTTGACCTGCATCAACCACCCGAGGCGGCGATTCGGATCGGCGAGTACCACCTGATCTCAAAAGAGAAGGACAACGTCGCGGGCGAGTTCTTGTATCGCCTGTCTCATCCGCTCGGCGAATGGGTGTTGAACGCAGGCAAGACCTGTCCGGCACCGACGGCCTTTGTCCGTTTCGACGTCTCGAATTATCGAAACCGTCTCGCACTGGTCGAGGCGATTAAGGGTCAATCGGGTTGGCTCACTCTGCAACTCATGGCGATCGACTGTGTGGATCGCGAAGAGGTCTTGTTGTTCTCAGGGGTGACGGACTCGGGCCGGTCGCTCGACCAAGAAACGTGCGAAAAGCTCTTCCTCTGTGATGGGCGTGTCGTAAAACCGGATGCGGCGACTACTGACATCGCCACTCGATTGGCTCAGGAATCAAAGACGCATGCCGAGTCAGCGGTCATGCGCTCGATGGAGAACAACAGCCGGTTGTTTCACGAGGAACGTGAGCGCGTCGAGAAGTGGGCCGAGGATGTCTTGCTGGCCGCTGAACGCGAGTTGAAAGAGATCAAGGAACAGATCACTGGGCATCGCAATCGAGCGATGCTGGCCCCGACTCTCGATGAGCAACTCGAACATCAGAAGCAAATGAAAGACCTTGAGAAGGAACAGAAGCGGAAGCGTCAGGAGATCTTCGAAATCGAAGACCAAACCAGCGCGAGACGCGACAAACTCATTGAAACGCTTCAACGCAGGATGGCCCAAAAACAATCGACCGCGACGCTGTTCACGATCCGCTGGGAAGTCGTTTGACTCATGTGGCAACGGAGTTGATGAAGCCGATGACAACCGGATCGCATTGAGATTAGACTTTCCGTAGAAGTGATTTCAAAACCTTCAAACTAACCCGACGCGCCAGCGAGGGCGTCGGTGAATCTCGCGTGGAATCGGCCCTCGCTCGCGCGTCGGGTTAGTATTGAAACCGCTTCTAGTCCGGTCCATCGCAGGAGAGCCACTATGAA
This sequence comes from Planctomyces sp., assembly GCA_043775215.1. Lineage (GTDB taxonomy): Bacteria > Planctomycetota > Planctomycetia > Planctomycetales > Planctomycetaceae > SXKJ01. The sequence continues at coordinate 3,965 of JAYVSP010000461.1, forward strand.
AGACATGGCGTTGACCATTCCTGGCGACGTGCTCGCAGTCGCCAGAATTCCGCGTGCGCGGATGGAAACTGAACTCAAAAAAGAACTGGCCCTTCAGCTTTATCGTGAGGGGATCGTGTCTGGCTTTGGAGCTTGCCGCATTGCCGGGATCGAGAAGGCGGAGTTGCAATATCTGCTCGGTACACGCGGAATCGCGCAGCAATATGACGTCGAAGACTACGAGCAAGACATGGAGGCGCTGGCAGGATGGCAAGCACCCCGACAGTAATCACCAACACAACCCCGCTGATCAATTTTGCCGAGGTCGGTTGCCTGGAACTCTTGCGGGAACTGTTTGGCGAAATCACGGTCCCACCGGCAGTCATCGCGGAGCTGCACGCCAAAGCGGAGCGATTTCCGCTCGCCGCCGCAGCCACATCAGCAGCTTTCATTCGAGTCGCCAGCCCGGTGAGTCAACTCCGTATCGAGGAGTTTCGGCGAGAGTTGCACGCGGGCGAAGCAGAATGCCTTGCCCTGGGACTTGAAGAACCGGACTCCCTGCTGCTCTTGGACGATGTGGCCGCACGAACGATCGCGTTGCGCCTGGGATTGCATGTGACGGGAACTATCGGTTGCCTGCGGCTGGCAAAGGATCGTGGTCTGATCCCGGCAATCGCTCCGCTACTGGATCAACTGCAAACGAAGGCCCGATTCTGGATCAGTGCGTCGTTGCGAACTCGCGTGTTGCAGGACGCCGGTGAGATTGTCGAAGAGAGCTGAGATGAGAGTCCGCGAACTCAAATCTCAGGGCTGGGAAGTCCTCTAAACAGAGGCCATCAACGTCGCAGCAGGATCAATGCGAGGATCACGCGACTCATTTCGTGAACTCGCCAAAGTTGAACGTCGAACCCTTCTTATCGATGTATCTCTTGATTGCTTCCAGCGCTTGGTCCAATCGAATTGTTCCGCCAATAGTTTGAAGTCGGTTCTGGTCGTAAAGATCGATAGCCGTTTGAAAATGATCTTTGGCCTGTATGGCAAGCGCTGAGTTCGGTGGCAAAAAGTCCGTGTCGTAAGCTCGGCGACGCAACAGGAAAACGACACAAAGACAACTGTAGCGAAACAGATATTTGGCCGACCTCTTTTGCAACTCATCGACGAAGATGTCCAACGCGCCAAGAACCAATCGTTCGCAACACGGCGAAGGAATATCTCGCGTCGCGTCATTGCGATACCGCAACATCTCGGCAAACGCCTTCAGCCAATTGGCTGGCGACGGAAGCTTGCGACGAAAGAAGGATTCGAGGACTTTCGCGAATTCAGCGACCTTCAATGGATCGCGAAGACACCAGCCGCAAGCAGCCAAGTCGTGTTGTTCGAGATTGGTGCCGCATTGCTCGATCCGCCGAAGAAGATATTCCTCAAATGAGACATGGGATGTTGATGTGTAAGCCAAGGCTCGCACTTTTTCCTTTCCCGGACGCCGATTGATTGGCACGACCTGATCGACGAGATACTCCACGAAATTAGTGAGTGTCGAGGAATCTCCGATAGGAGGTTCCCCATCGGATGAAAGAGCCGTTGTCGTGGCCTCCTCGTTGAATTGTGTCTCGGTTGTCGGATCCTTTTGTATGAGACGCGCAACGACGGTATTCAACATGGCGGGAGACGGATTCTTGAGGTAGAGCGCCATTACGTTTTCTGCGGCAGCCCATTTCAGTCGGTTTGCCGCTCGTCTAAGCGGTTCGGGGAAATACCGATCGAGACCGTCGAGGTACTTTTGCGGTGACTTACCGAGGTCATTCATTCGACGCCACTCGAGATACAGGCGGCGGGTGCCAAGAACTCCCGCGTCCAGCGGGATAATCTCGATGTTGGCATTTCCTTGGGCTGGCTCAACAGAGACAGCTAATTTGACTTCAACTTCCTCGGTCATTTTCGCGGGGAAATCGGCTTTCACTTGCCGAACAGTTTGAAACTCGTCGTGCCATAGCGCGACTTCTAAGACACTGAGCCCTTTGGGGATTTTTAGCCCTGTCACCGGCTTCGGACGCCGCCAAGGCTTACCTCCTTCGACGTAGGTGTCGTCTGGATTGAGCAGGTCGAGCCAAGATGGCTGACCGGCTTGATACGTCGCTGTGCGAATGCGCGGCAGTGAATCGAGATAGGCCAGACGTCCCTCGGACAGCCGCGCCGCATAGATGGCAGCACCTCGCGCGAGCATTGATCGTGACTCGGTCGGGGGACCGTCAACGAGAGACCTCCCACGAGCGGACTCGTTCGCGATGGCATCCAGACAATACGCCCACAATCGCTTCTGTCCGACGAACTGCGTGGCGGCGAGTTCGCCAGTCACCATCACGCCGAGCCATTGTTCCTGTTGCAGTTCTCTTTTGAGTGCGCCCAGCCAGTTTTCAAAGTCACGGAATGGACGTGGCGGTGGGAACCAGTCACTCGCACGAGCAATGGCTCGCCAGTCATCGCTTCCGATCAGTTGCGGCGAGACCGCGTCCCGGTCGGCTTCGCGCTGATTGAGTGCAGACATGACCTCGAAGGACCGAGACGTCGTCCATAATTCGCGCCACAAGGGATTCGCGTCATCGCCGTTTCGGTGGCCGATCTTTGAGGCCACTTGGCGTACCAGCAACTCCATTCCAAACGACGGAAACGTCGGCAGTGTGGCCGACGGCCGGCTGCGAGCAGGCAACAAAGTACGCTCACCGGACTGAGACCGCACGACGAGTTCGAGCGGAGTCGCCTCGAACTCATCAAGTCCCAGATGCAGGCACAGCAACTTGCCGATACTGCCATCTTCAAGTTTTGTCTGCCGCAGCAAATCGGCTGCTTGTTGTTCGCTCCAAGCCAGAGCCGCCGCGATTGGCCGCCAGAGCAACTTGACTCGGCAGCCGTGCGACCAACAGGCATCGATCAACTCTTGTTGCCGGTCCATGCGAAGCCGGTTCGGGACCACGAGCACTAACGGCTCTTCGCTCTGCTTGGCACTCGGGTCGATCAACGCCGCGAATGCGCCGGCAATGGCTTCGGCGGGGGAGACTTGCTGCGTCACACCTTCGGGAGTGGTCCACAGCCATTCTCGGCGGGCGTCCTGTAAGAAGGCGGGCCAGACGAACGCCAGAGGCAATCTGCCTCCGCCATCGTTCACGCTCAGAGCAGACTCAGGCGGCCACGCATCTCCCGTCCCGCGCGGATGTGGCGGACTTGCGAGGTCGATGCGTAATGGCTCGCCGCTGACACGCGGCAACAACACCGCCGGTGGAATCGGGCAACTCGATATCGGCAGGGGGCGAATCGCACCGCCATCCAAGCCGTGTTCGGCCAACGCCACGTTCGCGCGGAGTGCTTCAAGCGACACGCCAACCCCAACCAACCGACGATCGAAAACCTCGTCGGCTGATTGTGCATCATCGGTTGTTGCGGCAGCCGCGTCGCTCATGTCATCCCCAAAGCCCATGACACTTGATCCCGAAACGCCGCGAATCCGAGCGACAACGGCAGCGGCAACCGCAAGCCGTGGCAGTTATCGAGTTCGGCGATCTGGTTGCCGTCATTCCCTGACGAGAGCGCCGGCTGGATGATCACGCCGCGCAGCGGTCCTAGCGAGCCGAGCCGTGTGCTGGCCTCGCTCAAGCTGATGACACGATCGTCGAGCCGACTCTGTTCGATGTCGAAATCCAGTATCGTCCAAAATGCCGCGAGCCACGGCGGTTCATTGGCAACCTGCTTAACGAGGACAATGTCGGGGCAGAGTTCCGCGAGAGGTTTTGGGACCAGTGGATGCCGGGCCAACTGGTCGCCACGAACGAGATCAATGCGAATGTTTCGCTCGATTGGCGTCGTCTTTAACCACCACGGTCCCAACGCCGTTCGCGGATCAAGGAACTGCCCAGCGTTCTGTTCGAGTTGCAGCAGCACGTCGCCCCCGTGAGTGCGTGTCGTATCCGACAACTCATGCAAGACGGCCATCAAGCCGAGTTGCAGATGCTCGGCAAACAATCGCTGTCGCCAGCGCCATACGCTGTCTTCGAGCATTTGCTGTCGAACCAATTGCTGCCAAGCATCCCAGAGCACAGCATAGCGCGGGTCCATTTGCAGCACATAGTTCGGCTGCGGAATCCCGACCAACGGCTGCACCTCTGCCATCGCCGTTGTCGTGAACAGCTCGCGCAGCAGCCGTCGGAATTGCTTCACATCGACAACCCGCGAGTGTCCGCGTGCCGCGCGATGCTCGCGCAGATATCGGTGACATGCCTGAGTCGCGCGGACAAGTAAGTCGCGGACAACACGGTTTTCGGGAGTGTCGATGTCTTCCACGCGCACGACCGCCAACACCTGTTGCTTCATGCCAGCCTTCTGAGCGACGGTCGCGCCGGGCTGTCGAGCCAGCCATCGCAGGCACGCGCTATCGACCTCGCGAACGCGGCCCAAGGTTGTGCGTTGCCGCACGCGACGAAGCGCATGCCGGGGGCGGCGACAGGTCTTCGCGAGCACGTCCGGCAGGTCACGCGCCAGTTTGACGATGAGCGCCATGCTGGGCTCATCCGCCTTCCCGACCTCATGCCACCGAGCGACGACATCCGCGATGCGACGAATGGCCACGCCACCGAGATTGCCCTGCCATGCACCGGATTGCACGACCGTCTTGGGCACGGTTTCAAAGAGTTGATTGACCAAATCAATGTGTCGGTCAATCAAGTCTTCCACGACGGCCGAGGCTTGGGCTTGCATCGAGATTGAGCCATTCGCGACTTCAGCTTGTCTGTCGTCGCCGGCTGTTCGAGCCAGGCGTGGCAACTGCCGACGCAACTCGACCAGACAATCAACGTCTTCTGGCGATCGCGGTGTCCAAAACACTCGGCACAACTCCGAGCACTCGCCGTTTGCAGAGTCTGCCGAGATGCCGGACATCGGCAGCTCAAAGCGTTTCCAGTCCAGGCCATCAACATCACGCCATGACCCCACGCAGGGCAGGTCGTCCGGACTGGCATCTGTTGAAACTCTCATCACCGACCCAGGAACCACAACACAAGGACGCCCGCCGTCGGCAACAAACGTAGTCTGCTTGTTGGACGCGACTGGCTGATTGAGAGAGCCGGACATGCCGCCTGCACTGCGCGGCAGCCACGGCGCATCCACAACGATGGGTTTCGCATTGGGCGAAGACTCGCTCATGTCGCTCCCAGTCGATCGACTCCGAGCCAGGCGAATTGATGCTCACTCCGCTTCTGCGACTCGCGGACTGCGTCGAGCAACGGTTCGTCCCCCAACTTGCCAAGAATTGCCTGGATGGTGCCGAGCGCCTGCCGTGCAGAAGAATCTTGTGGATCAAGTCCGCGAAACTTGGGAAGCAGCTTCTGTTCGACCTGATCGGCCATCGCCAGCTTATAGGCCGATGGGTCGGGATAGTTCGCGATGTACGCCAACATCGACGCAAACGTGCGATGTGCGAACGGCCTCCCGATCGACTGCATTGCCTGATTCAACTCTTGAATCCAACCGGACACTTCCTCGCGAACGTGACTATCGAGTTTCTCTGAGTCGCGGGTCCATGACTTCCAGGATTCATAAGGCAGCCACTTCTCAGTCGGCTTGGGGGGATTCTGCACGGCCCCCGGTCGCAGCTTGGACGGTCGGCCGAATCGCAGCACGTTCGCGCGATCGACAACCTTGTCGGACAACGTCTGCGTTGTCTCGTCTTCATTCATCGTGCCGACAAACAGGACGTTTCGATCCACAAAGAGTTGCAGCGTGGGCTGCTGCTGGACCTGTACCTGACCGTTCTCTCGTTTGAGCGACTGTAGGCCGACTTCCAAGGCGATCTCGGCCTTACGCCGTTCATGAGGATTATCGGAGGCGATGCCGCGCCGAATCTCCAGCCGGCTGAGGAACTCGCTGAAGTAGTATTCGACCCGCGCTAAGTTCATCTCGTCGAGCAACACCAGCAACATGCGATTGCAGAGGTTCTCATCTCGCCATTCTTTCGGGAAAGTCCAGCCACGTTCGGGAGCGTCATAGAAGCGATCCATCTGCACGAGAGCGCGGCCCAGTTCCGTCGCGCGGTATCGGTTCTCCAGAAAGTTGAAGAATCCGAACATGTCCTGCGGACTGTCCCAACGCGGTTGCACGGCAAGACTGAGAAAATGTAACCCCATGCCTTCCGCGTACCGACGTGGCAGCTCGCTCTTTCCCGTACCGCTGATGCCGGCCAGTACGACCAACGGCGACATGTCAGCCACTTTGAGCGACGTGTGGAACCCATGCAGCACTCGTTCGTGAAACTGAATGCCGAGTTGCTCCAAGTAGTTTGACGTTCGGCTGAGGCTTGCCTGCTCATCATCTTTCGCCGGTGTCGTGAATGCCTTCTTTGCGATCGCAGGCTTCCACAACTCCGCCAGCCGATCTTCATCGCTTACGCCCACTGTGGGAGCAATCTGAGTCCAACGCTTCTCCGCCGCTTCCAGCAGCCGCCTCACGTCGTCCAATTGCTTCTTCATTCCTCCCAGTTCGGCGAACTTCGTGTCCCACTCGGCCTTGATCTCGATATGTTCGCGCTGCACACGTTCGAGTTCCTGCTTCGCACGCGGCAATTCGCCCTCGACCGAACGAAGTTGTGTTTCCAACGCCTCACGCCGCGCCGACTGTTCCTCAATCTGGATCAATAAGCCAGCCTGTCGCGCCTGCAATACATCTGCTTCGTTTCTCAGGCGATCGTGGTCGGCCTGCTGCCGTTCCAGAGTTTCGCTGAGTCGTTCACTTTCATCGGAAAGCCATTTCCGTTTCTGTTCGGCATTGTTGACCTCAGCTTGGAGCGCATCAGATTCCTTTCGGGTCTCGCCGAGCGTCGCCCGCAACGAATCAAGCATTGTGGTGAGTTTTGGCAGCTCGCGTTTGGCCTGGTCATACAACTCACGATTCTCGTTCAACCATTTTTCCGCCTCACGCTTCTGTGCAATGATCAGTCGGAACGGAGCGGTGTCTTGGTTGATCTGCCGAGCTTCGGCTCGGAGTTCGTCTACTTCAACAGCCGTCGCGTCTCGTTGTTCTTTGAGTGACTGCAATTCCGTTTGTAGCCCAGGTAACTCGCGCCGAGCTTGCTCGTAGGTCGGGAAGTTCTCGTCGAGCCATTTCTCGGCCGCCTCCTTTTGAGCGATGACTAAGCGGGCCGGAGCAATCTCGTATTGCAACTGAAGCGCCTCCTTCACCAAGTGCTTCTGTTCTTGAATTGCCGTCTCTCGTTCGGTTCTTGCCGCAAGCATGTCCGATTCGCACCGAGGCAGTTCCAGCTTAATCCTCTCGTACTGTGCCAAATTATCATCGAGCCATTCTTGTGCTTGTTTCTGTCGCTCGATCAGAACACGGGCCGGCGCAAGTGCCTGATGAACGTCGTGGTATTCCTTGCGTAGCGTCTCGCACTCACCTTTGATTTCAAAACTCTCACCGCGCAGCGTCGTGGCTTGTTGTTCGAGCGAATCGACCTCGGCCCGTAGAGCGGGCAACTCGCTGCTGGCACGCTCGTAGGTTACGAGGTTTTTCTCCAGCCATTGCTCGGCGGCTTCCGTGCGTGCGAGCAAAGCACGCGCGGTGTCGATGTCTTTTTGAAACGTGTTCCGTTCCTCGGTGAGCCGAGCGACTTCCTCGGTCAGACCTGGAAGTCGGCAGGCGTCCGGCAGCCGAGCCTCGCGTTCTTTGAGCGTCTCGATGCGTCGTCGCAGTTCGAAAAGCAAAAACGCCGCCGCCCCAAGCAGGAACAGCGACACACTCATCGAGATCAAATACGGAATCAGGAGGTCGGTCACTTCGAGGTCTTTCCGTCCGCTGCTGGTGATGACTCAGACTGGTCAGCATCCTTGGCGTCCGTGGACTTCTTGTCCGACTCCTTAGCCTCCGGCTTCTCCGATTTGCTTCCGTTGGATTGCTTCTCGCCCTCCTGGGCGTCCGCAATCTTTTTCAGAATGGCGGTCAATTCCGCTGTCTTCGCCGCGATCTGCTTTTGCAGGTCGTCAGTCCGCGTTTGCAACTCGCTGACATTTTTGGTGAGGTCTGCCTTTTCCAGAACGAGTTGCTGATTGGTCTTTTGAATATCCTTGTTCGAGGCGACGACGTCGGCCTCATCCTTCTTCGCCGTTGCAAGTTGTTGCTGAGCTGTCGCGACTTCACCGAGGAGCTTCTCACGGCTGCGAAGTGTCTTGCCGTGTTCGGTGACGGCTGACTCCAAATCGCTCGTACTCTTGGCGATATCGGCCTGCAACTCTTTGAGCTTCGTGGCCAGAGCATCGACTTGCTTCTTCGTGTCTGCCAACTGCTGCTTCGCAGTGGCCTGATCCTTGACCGCCTCGGCCGTCGCGGCTCTATCGTCAGTCGCCGTTTTCTCAAGTTGAGTTCGTTCCGTTTTGAGACGTGCGATCTCTGCCTTATCCGTCGCCATCTGCTGGTTGGCTTTTTCAAGCTCCTTGTTCGACGCCAGCAATGCTTCCTCAGTCTTCTTTACAGCAGCAATCCGCTGCTCAGCCGCCGTGACCTCAGTGAGCAACGACTCGCGGTTGCGAAGCGCCTTACCCTGTTCGGCGATCGACGTCTGCAAGTCGGCGTTGCCCTTGGTGACGAAGGCTTGCAACTCGCTGACCTGAGTCCGCGCGGCAGCCACCTGCTTTTCGATGTCGGCGAGCTGTTTCTTCTCGGCCGCGAGGTCAACGGTCAACTTGGCCGACGCCGTTCTGTCACCCGTCAGAGATTTCGCCAGTTGTTCTTGCTGCGCCTGCAATCGAGCAACTTCCGTTTTCAGATTCGATTCTTGCATCGCCAGTTCGCTGGCCCGGGTCTCGGCCGCTTTTTTCTCGGCCACCGCAGCCCGAGTTTCCTGAAGTGCTGTTTGCAGAGCCGTCGCCGCTTCGGCCCCGGCCATCCGCGTCAGCTCCAATGCCTTTTTGGCCTTCGCCTCGTCGGCGAGCAGACGATCTCTCTCCGTCTTGGCCTGATTCAACTCCGCCTTCGTCTGCTGCAGCGTCTGTTCGTTCTTGGGAATGTCCCGCTCCAAATCTTGAAGCTCACGCTCACGGCTCACCTGCCCCACATTCCAGGCGCGCTGCTGCCCATCCAAGGCCGAGATTTGCCGAAGCCCCCAAAACTGTCCGCCCATAACAGACAGACACGCGATGACGAGCAGCGTTCCAAACCGCCACTGCGATCCCGTGGCCTTGCCGCGTGAGACCTGATCCGCGTTCTGAACTGGTTCCATGATGGCCCTCCATTTGTGCCAGCTCAGGACTGACAATCACCCGACGCAACATGATGCACAGCATAACCAGCGCATCAGCCAAGTGTTCGATGACACGCAACGGCGATAACAGATCAATCAGACGCAGCCGATGCAAGCCGCAGATTCCGCACGACCGGCGAAATCGCCGCGGGGCGGGCTACGGATGAACTTCAGCCGGACGTTCGTACCTTGCGGCAAATCCAAAAGCTCAAGCGCAAGGTCGCGAACGGCCAATCTCATCGAGTGATGACTCAAGTTGCTGGAACTGGTACGACAACGGTCACGGTATCGCTGTCTGTGTTCGTTCGCTACCTGTCGAGCCGTGTCCGATGCACGTCGCATTGGATTTTCAAAACGCGAATCACTCACGGATTGGACGACCTAAAATCAGCCCATTTTTGCGTCAATATAAAATGAGAACCGTATCCATGTAGCCATTCACAAATACCAATCGCGGTCTCAAGAGCCGCCCATCGTGGGCGGCTCTGTTCGTTTCCGGAGGAACAGTTGATGGATGAACGGACTGCGGCAGATTCATTCCCCGCGCCGGGCGGTGAAATGCAGGCAAATGAGAAAGTGGTCGCGTCGCGTGAGGTGACTCTGCGCGAGTTTGCTCAGGTGTTGGGCCAGTTGATGGCTCGGCGTTGGCTGCGGCAGCAATCGGAACGCTGCGAATCGGCGGAATCAGAGCGGTCTGTGAACCCCTGAGTCTGGTTGGGCATCGAACTCGAAGGATCAATGACATGTCGAATCAATTTGCGAAAGCACGCTGCTCCAAGCCGCTCGCCGTGATCGGGCTGGAGACCACGGGCCTGAATCCGGCGCAGGACCGGATCACGAAGATCACGATCTTCCGCATCGAGCCGAGCAATACCGCGACCAGCTACGTTCAGCAGATGGAGGTCAGCGATGGCTCCAACGACGACTCACAAAGTCGAACCACCGCTGTACGGCATCGACCGAGTCTACCGTTTGCCGAGGTGCATCGCCGAATCCGCAGCTTGCTCATCAATAGCAATGTGGTGGGCTACAACCTCCGACAATTCACGCTGCCCTTCCTCGCGGCCGAGTTCGCGCGTGTTAAGTCCGGGTTTTCGCTTCCACGCGAGAGCCTGATTGACCTGGAAGTTGTCGATTGATGTTCCCTGCGACCAATACCGTCTTGCCCCGCGCGATGCCGGCCATTTCGCGGAATCGCGTCTGCCGTGCGGACGGCGGACGTTTGCCGCAAGCTGTTCTCTTCGAGAACGGCTTCTCTTTTTCCAACCACATCAAGGACCATGAACTCACCCGATTCTCTTCTGATTGCGGAGATCGACGAACTTCTCGAACTCCTGCGGCTGCGCGTGTTGCGACTACGTCATCAATTGGAAATCGCCGAGGCGCGTGTGCCTCGTTGGAACCAGCTCGTTCAAGAACTCTGGCGAGCCGGTTTGATACCTCAAACGGCGATCCTCGGTCGCCTGATCGAAACGCGACCGTACGCGCCAATCGAAGGGGGCCATTCGTCCGGGCAAGTCATCCAAGCCTCGTTGCTGATCCCCTGCGGAGTCGGCGTTCTGCTGTGGGACACCGAAGATTTCGCACTTCAATCGAAAATTCCAGACGGACTGGAGAGCCAAGCTTGGGCACACCATGTTCCGTTTGATCGCTGCGAACCAGCCCATCAAGTGGCGCTGGCGGATGAACTCCCCAGATTGATCGGCCAATTCGTCCAGCCACATGGCTGGCCAAGTCATTGAGCCACAAGAGTCGTGAGTTTCACTGCGCGCTAAAGAAACGCACGAAACGCGTCATATTAAAGTGTAGGGATAACTTATTTCTTCGGAGCCATTGGAGGGTGCTGCTCGGTGACGGATCTCACGAGCGAAGTTGGGCGAGGTCTGGCCTCGCGAGTTCGGCAGCGGTTGCCGGATTCGCGAGGCTTTTTGTTTTGGCATCCGAGAAAGAGGCACACCATGACACAGGCAGAAGTGAATCGCGCGGTGGCTCGCGCGACCGGGGAGAGCGTCCGCACGATTCAACGGTTGGGATTTTTGATCGCTGATCCCGACAGCGAACTCGACGATCCCGATGACGAGGAGTTGGGGCCGTATCTGCTCGACTGGGACGAACTGGAGCGCGAACGGCTGGAGCGGCCGCTGACTCAGCGAGTTCTTGAAGCGGCATAGGGACAACGTGACTGACCTGGAATTCGTGAGCGGCACGGCGCTAGCCGCCGGTGACCGGTGGCGATCGCCACTCCGCTCAATCTCACACACAACTTGGAAAGGACAACGCATGCGTATCTTGTTCATCAACAACGACGGCGGTGGATTCGCGGACCACATTGAGGTCGCGAACGGTACAACGGTGCAAGACCTGTTCGACCAACAAGTCCGGTCGGGCAAGTCGCACAACTTCTTGATCCGCGTGAACCGAATGCCGGTGCCACCGAATCAAGTCTTGCAGGACGGGGATCGCGTCAGCATC
>JAYVSP010000462.1:0-5595 GCA_043775215.1 Planctomyces sp.
AACCCAGGGCGGCGCTACGCGGCTGACGCCGCTCCGCTCTGCCCTGGGCTAGCGAGTTTTTGCCCTTTGGGCCAGGACAACAGCGCAACTTCAAAACTCACGCATCGGGTTAGTGAGAACTTACTCTGACCCGAACACACGCCGCCCGCCGACGAACGTCTGCATCACGCTGATGTTGGCCACTTCCGCAATCGGGCACGTCAGATAGTCGCGGTCGAGCACGATGAAGTCCGCGAGCTTATTCGGCTCAATCGAGCCTTTCTCGTGCTCGGCGAACATCACGAACGCGTTATTGATCGTATAGAGCCGCAAGGCTTGTTCGCGGCTGAGGCACTGTTCGGGATGCAATGGCTGCTCGGCCCAGCGCGGTTGCCGAGTCAGCGTGATCCACAAACCGAGAAACGGGTTGTACGGGTTGATCGATTTTAAGCTGCCAAATTTCTGCATGTGGTCGGAGCCGCCGCCAACAATAACTCCTTGTTCGGCCAGAGTGCGATAAGGCTGAAAGTATTCGGTCCGCCGCTCGCCGAACTGTTTCAGCAATGTCGCGCCGTCCAGCCGCAGCCACGCCGGTTGCAAGTCGGCGACGATGCCAACCGCTCTCATCCGGTCGATCGCTTCGCGGCTCATGAAGTTGCAGTGCGTGATGCACGGCCGGTGCTCGCGCAACGGCAGGTCGCGGTTGATCGACTCGTAAGCCTCGATCAGTGCATGCACCGCGCCGTCGCCAACCGTGTGTGCGGTGAATTGGAAGCCATTGTCGAATGTCAGCCGCGCGATCGACTTCAGCTTGTCCGGCGGAATGTACAACAAGCCGCGATACTCCGGATCGGTGATGCCATAGATCGTGCTCACCCCCCACGGTTCGCGCATGTACGCGCTGCCGGTCAACATGCCGCCGTCGAGAAAACATTTGACGCCCCGCAGCCAGAGCCAATCGTTCTTGGCATGCAACGGATGCTCGGCCGCTTTCTTCAAACGTTGCTCGATCTTGTCCAACGGGTCTTGAGCGTTGATCGCATACGAAAAGAAGACTCGGCAAGTGAGATTCTTGTCGTCGCGCAGCTTCTCGCACAGTTTCACCATGTCGTCGCTGGCGTTGCGGTCGGAGATGCTCGTCAGCCCGACCGCGTTGTACGCCGCGAACATCTGCCTGAGCCGATCGAGTCGTTCTGCTTCGGTCGCCGACTTCGATTTGCTTTTCGCTTTCACCAGCCGCGTGCAGCTTCGCAAGATGCCGGTCAGCTCGCCGGTTTGCGGATCGCGTTCGAGATATCCCGGCTGTCCGTCGGTAATTTTGAAATCCTTGTCGATGCCGCTGAGCGTCAACGCCAGCGAATTCACCGCCCCGTCCGGCCCCGTGCTGAAGATCACCGGATTCTTCGGAGCGACTTGATCGAGTTCCTTCCGATTCGGAAATCGTTGATCGCGCAGCCGCGTGACGAAGATTTGCGAGATGCCGATCCAGTCACCCTCCTCGGCGGCGGCCACGCGCTGCTCGATGTATTTCAAGACGTCGGCGATCGTCTCCATGTCCGGCACCGGATGATCGAACTCGTGCATCGCCGCTCCGGCCGGATGCGTGTGCGAATCCATCAAGCCCGGCAACACCGTGCGGCCGTCGAGATCAATCACCTGCGTCTTCGGCCCGGCAAGTTTGAGAATCTCTGCGTTGCCGCCGACCGCGACGATCCGCTCGCCGCGCACGGCAAACGCTTCGACGACGCGAAACTGCGGGTCGACCGTCAACACCTTCGCGTGATGCACGATCAAATCCACCGACTCGTTCGCGGACAACAGGACGAATACAACGGCAAGCAAGGGGGCAGTTGGCATCGGGTGCTTTCAGACGTCTTCGGTATTGTCGTCGATGTTTTCAATCGCATCAAAGAGGTCGGCCAGTCGAAAGGTGAAACCAGGAAAAACGGGCGTGGCGTCGACAGTTTCGCCTTCGGCATACACGCGAGTGGAGTGTGGCGACTGATGCACATACATCCGGCGGGTCTCTGGGTAGATGACCCACACTTGTTGCACTCCTACGGAGAAGTAATCGACGAGCTTCGCATCCACCTCATCCGCGAGGTTCGTGGAACTGACGATCTCGACCGCGAGTTCCGGGACGACATCCCAAGCCGAAGTGCGGCGAACGCGGTGTTGCTTGCGGCGCTGGTTGGAAACGTAAGCCACATCTGGACGGCGTTGCAGTAGCGGCTCGTTGCGCAAGACGAAGAGGACTTTGACAGCGATCACTCCCAGCCGTTTTGACGTCGCGAATGTTCCCATCCACTGCGACAACACCGACGCCAACAGATTCTCATAAGCTCCCATTGGCGCGATCTCTCGGCGCTCGCCGTCGATGACTTCGTACCAGTCGTCGTCTGACGTGGAAAATTGTTTCGAATTCACGACATCTAAGGCGATCAACATGTGTCCGTAGCTCCCATTGCATGCGAGTCGGTGATGCTATCGCCGCTCACTTGTGAACAGCAACCACTCAACGCTGGACGCGGCCCGATCCCGATCCGCTCATCAAGGCTTCGATCTCGCCGCGAGTCACGACATTGAAGTCTCCCTTGATGCTGTGCTTCAGGCAACTGGCGGCGACAGCGTAGCGGATCGCGGTTTCAGGCGACGACAGTTCGGGCGTGTTCAGCGCGAAAATCAAGCCACCGGCGAAGCTGTCTCCCGCGCCGACTCGGTCCACGATGTTGCGGATTTCATAGGGCGAGTAATTGCCGTCCGAGTTCGTCGGTGCGAGAAAGGTCTTCTGCGCGGCGACGTCAAACAGGAGCGCTCCCCAGTTGTTGTGGCTGGCGGAAAAGCTTTCTCGCAACGTGATCGCCACCTGCCGCACGTTTGGAAATTCCGCGGCGATCCGGCGAGAGACCTCTTCGTAGCCAGCGATGTTCAACTCACCGGCCTCAACATCTGTTGCGGCGGACGAGATGCCCAATGCGTGCTCCGCGTCTTCTTCATTCGCGATGACGACATCGACAAACGGCATCAACTCACGCATCGTCTGCCGACAGAGGGCGGTTGGCGTCATTGCGGATTGCCAGTTCCACAGTTTCTTGCGGAAGTTCAGATCGCACGACACGGTTAACCCCAGCCGTTTGGCCGTTTGCACGGAGACCTTCGCCGCCGCGGCCGCGTTCGCGCTAATCGCGGGCGTGATCCCAGTGATATGAAACCACGTCGCTCCGCGCATTGCGTTTTCGAAGTCATACGACTCGGCGGATTGCAGCGAGATCGAGCTTCCCTCGCGATCGTAAGTCACAGCGCCGCCGCGCTGATTCGCGCCGGTCTCGACGAAGTAGATGCCGAACCGGCCGTGCTTCACCCGGCGAACAAGCTCGTTGCCGACACGCAGCTTGCGCAGGTCTTGCTCCAGACAATCGGTAATCGCGTTATCCGGCAGAGCGGTCAGGAACGACGCCGTACCGCCCTGCATGGCGACTGACACGGCCACGTTCAACTCGCCGCCGCCGAACGTCGCTTCCAGCCGGCCGGGAATCGCCTGCGACAGACGCAAGAATTCTTCCGGACAAAGCCGCAGCATTACCTCGCCGAACGTTACCAAATGCCACGTCATTGCCTACTCCTACTCTGTTCCCGCCCGTCGCAAAACGAGTAGGAGTACGATTCAATCCAGCGATGTTCTCGCTCGTTCACTCCACTGGCGCACACAGCCAGCTCAATAACGGTCCCGGCACCAAGCCGCAACCGAGCAGCATCAATGCTGCCAGCACGGCCACGAACAGCGATGAAATTGATCCAGCCGGTCGAGGCTGACCGAGTGGCAGGCCGAAGAACATCGTCCACAGCGAACGTCCCGCGACGGAGGCCGACCAGACCGTGCTCAGCGCGGCCACGGCCGTCAAAACCATCAACCCGATGTGCGGAACCAGCATCTGCGGCGGCCCCCACTCGCCCCGCACGTTCATCGCTGCCAACACCACGAACAGGCGAGACCAGAATCCCGCCAGCAGCGGCGCGCCCGTTAGACTGAGCAGACAAATGCTGGCACAACCCGCCGCCAGCGGTTCATTGCGCCATAGCCCTTGCAAGTCCGCGACAAATTTCACGGGGCGTTCGCGTCGATGCAAATATGCCAAAACGCCGAACAGGCCAATCACCGCGACGCCATCTAATAAAAGAAATAGCCACGCCCCCTGCGCCGCGTTCGGCAAGTTCCATTCGACAACCGGCCATGCTTCGCTCGGTGCGGCAGTCTTTCGTCCGAACGACCAAGCCGCGATCGCCAACAACAGCCAGCCTCCCTGAGCCATCGCCAGCAGCGTCCACTGCCGCACCAGGTCGTGTGCGACGCGCGCTTGCAGAAGAGGCACGACCAACGTGATCCCCGCCAGCACTCCTGCGAGCAACTGCGCGGTCGGCTCGGACGACGTCAGCGTGTCGGGCCACAGACGCAGCCAGACCAGCAACGCCGCCGCACGCGGCAGTAGCAACATCGACGCCGCTGTGCTCAGCGGAGCACTTTCGACCGCGGCAACCCCAGGTGAATGAAACGGCACCGCGAAGGCATACCCTGCCAGGGCCGTCCCCACGAACGCAATCGAAAGAGTCAACAGCCGCGAGCCTCCGCCAGCAATCGCCGAGCGTGCCGTGTCATGATGATTGACGTAGCTCGTACGCAACGCCTCGGCAATCGTCTCGACGCGCGTCGAACCTGTGACGGCCGCCAGCAGGAGAAGCCCCAGGAGCAATAGCGCTGCCATAAGCATGTTGAGCCGCAGTGAGCCGAGCCGCAGTGAGCCGAGCCGCTGCGAGTTGAGTTGCTGCGAATCAAGTTGCTGGGCGGCGGCGGATTCATTGTCCGGTCCCCTCGCCCCCGCATCGGGGGAGAGGGTTAGGGAGAGAGGGCCGAGCGCTTCATTCGGCTCCGAACCAGTCCCCTTTCCCCCGATGCGTGGGAGAGAGAGCGAAGTCACGCTCGTGCCAATTGCGACCAATTGCAGTCCCATGAACAGAGTCACGACATCTCCGGCCGCCGCAGTCAGGCACAAGCCCGCGAGAAGCACCAAATGCAGCGGCAGCGCAAATGTCGATTGCCGTTCAATCCCACGGCTTGGCCATTGCGCGACTGTCAGCAGCAATCCCCAAACAATCGAAATCGCAAAGACTCCACGCGACACATCGTCGTTCGCGGATTCCGGCCAACTGGTCATCGTCAACAGGATAGCGATCAAACACCACGGCGCGACTCCACGGCGAGCCCCCGGCCACTGCGCCGCGATGACGCCGATCGTCCCTGCCCCACCGAGCAGGACAACCGGATTCCAGAGATTGCGCCACTCGCTCACGCTGTTACTGTTTCTCAGGTACGCTGGTTGAAGGTGAAGGGCCGTGCGTTCAAAATTCAAAATTAGCGGAGAAGGAATATAACGTTGTCCCAGAATTGTGACCGCCACTTTTGAAATTTGCTGACGCTAACGAAATGCAGGTGCTCGAAAGCGTCGGTCGAAAATCTCCGTTCTGCAAACGTTTGAAATCTTGTTTTTATGAGCAGCTTTTGAGAGGCGGAGAGCGTTAATTACTGAGTCCAATGGGATTACGCATTCACATCATTCTGCC
>JAYVSP010000463.1:0-2403 GCA_043775215.1 Planctomyces sp.
TCCCTCGCGGATTTCGTAGCCACGCTCGCCAGAGCGTGGGCGAATTGCAGGAACACCCACGTTCTGGCGAACGTGGCTACATTTGGATGCGGCTCCGCCGCGCTACAGTTTTCGCAACACGACAAATTGGCCAAGCCCTGAGATCCGTGTCAGAGTCTGTAGCGAGGTCCGTGTCAGTGGCTTACGATTGTTGCCGAATTGGTGGATTTCAGGGAATAGAGATTGATGATTAACGATTGTTGATGTCAGGTTGCCTGAGCTCTGGACTTTTCTGCCTTCAACAATCAGCAATCGTTATTCCGCGACTCGAACGCTGACTCGACCAAAGATGGTCACATGTCGTTTGCAAACTTACAAACTCAACCGCGTAAAGGACACTCCCATGAAAGCGAATCGAGTACTCACGGGCAGCGTATTGGCCCTACTGCTGCTGGCCTGTGTTTCCGCGGAGGCTAAGACTGTTCGTTTTGCCGACCGTACTTGGAACGTCCGTGTGAACGGTCGCGGGGGACCGGGACCGAACAACTGGAGCGACAGCGACAGCAACGTGTTCGTGGACGCCAATGGTTACTTGCACCTCAAGATCACGCAGGTCAAGAACAAGTGGTACTGCGCCGAGGTCTTCACTAACGAGCGACTGGGATTCGGCCGCTATCAGTTTCAGACTGGCAGCCGTGTGGACACGCTCGATCCGAATGTCGTCTTGGGGCTGTTTAACTATCCGACCGGTGATGTCGGCCCGGATGGAACCAACGAAATTGACATCGAATACGCTCGCTGGGGCAACGCCGCCTGGCCCAATGGTAACTTCACCGTCTGGCCCACGAAGACCACATTGAGCCACACGACCAATTCGTTTGAATTCAATTTGACGGGCAACGACAGCACGCATCGGTTCCTTTGGAATTCCACCAGCGTCAATTTCAAAACCTTCAACGGACTCGTCGCTCCTCTCGACGAAACACCGACGCCGATCGCAAGCTGGAATTACGCGCCAACTGACTTCGCGGACCGCATCTCGATCAGTCCCATGCCGGTGCATCTCAATCTGTGGCTGTTCAACGGGCTGGCTCCCAAGAACAAAGTGCCGGTCGAGATCATCATCAAGTCGTTCACGTTTACGCCGTGAAGCTGCAAACGAGTTTCGCGGTGTTTGTGGATTGAACTGGGAGTCATGTGACTAATGGGACGTATGCGATTCATACAGTCTCATCAATCCTATTGCTCCCATCAGTCCCTTTGCCTTTCCGCCAGTCTGTCGCTGTGGCGATGTTGGTGAGCCGCACCTACCATGCCGGTTCTTGCGGAACGCGGCAGGGCTTTGGCCAGTGCTCGCGGATCGCACGTTGTTTATGAAACACCGTGGGTTCGGCCGGCGGAGACTGCTCGGCCACTGATTCGGAGATTTTTGCGATGAAGCGTGTCAGCCGTTGGGTGATCAGTGCGAGTTTTGTGGCCGCGGTCTTTTCAGTCGGTGCCGCGAACGGTTTGGCCGCCGAGCCGAAGTTTGACAGCAAGGTCGTCTCGGCCCAGACCAAAGGCCACGCGGTGGATGTCGATGTCGATATCACCGGAGCCAAATCGCTGTTCCTCGTTGCGACCGACGGCGGCGACGGCTTCGGATGCGATTGGGCCGATTGGGTGGAACTGCGATTCGTCGGCAAGGACGGCAAAGAATGGAAGCGCAATGAGCTGAGGCCTAACGAACTGGAGTTGAAATTTGCGTCGACGGGATTCGGTGAAGTACACGTCAACAAGAACTGCGGAGGTGGTGCGCTGAGCATCGACGGCAAGAAGGTCGAGCACGGGATCGGCACGCACGCGAACTCCGTGATTGAGTTTGCTCTGCCGGACGGACATACCTTTGTGAAGTTCAAGGCGCGAGCAGGGCTAGATGACCAAGGGGTCAATCAAGGTTGCGGCTCGACCGTGCGGTTTCTGGTCTTCACCGACAAGCCCGATCCGAAATACTTCGTGACGTCAGCCGCAGGCGGAGGGGGGCAAGCGGGCGGAGTTGGCAGTCGTGACTCGAAAGAAGCGGTCAAAGGACTGGATGTCGCCGAAGGTCTCGAAGCGACGTTGTTCGCGAGCGAGGACTCGAAGCCGGCGATGCTCAATCCGACCAGCATCGACATCGACCATCTGGGCCGAGTCTGGGTGTGCGAGGTCGTGAACTATCGGCATCGCAACGGCGAGCGGAAGGAAGGGGATCGCATTCTGATTCTCGAAGACACCGACGGTGATGGCGTTTCCGACAAGCAGACCGTCTTTCATCAGGGCAAAGACGTTGATTCGGCTCACGGCATTTGTGTGCTGCCGACGCCGAGCGGCAAGGGGACGAAGATCATCGTCTCGGCCAACGACAACGTCTTCTTTCTGTACGACGACGACGGTGACCTGAAG
>JAYVSP010000464.1:0-6729 GCA_043775215.1 Planctomyces sp.
GTCTGAAACCAGAAGTTGGCGATATCCAAAAAGACGTCGATCGTGCGTCCAATTCCGTAATGACTTTGTCCGGCGAATCGCGGCTGCGTTTCCACAGGAATCTCAGAAACCTTTCCGCCCAGGACATGCACTAGCGCCGGCAGAAAGCGGTGATGACCTGATCGCAAATGCAATGAGCGAGCGATGTCGCCGCGCAGGCACTTGATGCCACCCATGTCACGGACCTCGCAGCCGGTCGTAGATCGCAACAACCAATTGGCGACTTTGCTCGGGATCGCTCGCAGCATGAAGTTGATGTCGCGCTTCGTGCGGCGGCCAGAGACAAGGTCCACGCCGCGCCGCATTTCGGCGATCAATTTCGGGATTTCTTCGGGAGGTTGTTCGAGGTCGCCGTCCAACATCACGACGTACCGGCCACTCGACTGCTGAAAGCCGGCATCGGTCGCCGTCGCCTGGCCGAAGCTACGATTCAGATGCACCGGACGCAGTTGAGGGAACTCCTCAGTCAGTTTTTCCAGTAACTCGCCAGTTCCGTCGGTGGAGCCGTCGTTGACGATAATGATTTCGTAGTCGTCACCCAGCGTCCGCAACGCCGCATCGGCTCGGCGAACGAACTCGTACACGCAGGGTAATTCGTTGCGCATGGGAGTCACAGTGCTGATTTCCACCTCGTGAGGCCGCAGCGTTTTCATCCGTGATCCTTCTGCGAAAAAGTCAGTTTGTCGAGTGGGATTGCAAATCCGCATGTCACCCGTGTTGCGAGGGAGTCTGGCAAATTTTGGAGCAACAGGTCCAGAGGAGTTCGACGGTGTGGCAATGGCGTTCGCTTGGAATCAGTCTGATCCCGCTTGACGCATTCCGTCGTTTGCCACTACAGGACGTCGATTTCCGTTGTCCCCATGAAGAGTCGCACGGATGCGTCAGACCAATCCGATTCGGTTACCACGTGTTGCCGCGTGGGCATTGCTGCTCATGATTGTCGGCGCGGCGTTATTTTTCGCGTTGGGAAGTCAACGAACCATCGGCCCGCATGAAGCGGCGGCGGTCGTGCCGGCTCGGGAAATGTTGCTTTCTGGGGATTGGGTGGTGCCTCGATTCGCGGTCGAGCCGCGTCTGCAAAAACCGCCGTTGGTGTATTGGTTGATCGCCGCAAACGGTTGGTTATGCGGAGCGTTCACTGAGTTTACTGTTCGTTTGCATTCCGCACTGGCTGCACTCGCTTTGTTGGGATTGACTGGCCTGTGGGCTTTTCGATGGTACGGTCGCGAGGCGGCGTTTGGTGCGGTGTTGATTCAGGTCAGCTCGGTTTGGGTGCTGAATTACGGCCGCCGCGCGGAAGTCGACATGGTGTTGTGTCTGCTGATCACGTCCGCGCTGTTCTTGATTGCTCATCAACCTGACGAAGAGACTGTCTCACGGCGTCGGTTGCGTTGGTTTGCCATTGATGCTCTGTTGGGGATTTCCTTCTTGGCGAAGTTTCATTTCGGAGTGGCCATGGTGCTCGGCCCGGCGATCGTCTTCTGGGCGATTCAGCGTCGATGGCATCGCGTGAAAGATCTGTTCAATCCGCTGGGAGTGCTCGTCGCCGTGGCGTGTGTCGTCGTTTGGCCGCTGTTGGTTTGGCGTCAGTTACCGGAAGCTCTGAGCGTCTGGAAGCTCGAAACGGTCGGCCGCGCGACGGGAGATTTGCGATCGGAATCCGATCCTTGGTGGAGCTACTTTCCCTCGTTAGTGGTGATGACGCTTCCGTGGACGGGAATTCTTCTGGCGTCGATTCCACGCAGTTGGCAGCAAGCCTGGCGTCACAGCGATGCTCGAGAGCGATTTCTTTGGACGTGGCTGCTCACTGACTTTGCGATCGCGTGGCTGTCACCAGACAAGAACGCAAACTATTTGCTGCCGATGTTGCTCCCTTGCACGTTGTTGGCAAGCCAGTCATTTGCTCGAATTGTGGCGAAAGCCCATCGTGGAATGATTGGAGTGTCCACAAAACTGGCAGTATCAGGAGTCGTCGCGGTTGTTGGTCTGGGTGTTTCTTTCGCTGTCTTGGTCGCACCGCTGTGGCCTCAGTCACAACGAGTGCTGCAACTGACGAGTCTTGTGTTGGTCATCGCGCTGATGATGTCGTGCATTTGCTTTCGATGGCGACAAAGTATGCTCGCGGGGTGGGCGACCATCGCGGCAGTTCTGGTCGTCTTTGTCGCGGGAGTCGGCCGAGTCATGCCAGAGTCGGATTCGCGATTGGCGAGTGCCACGTTCGCTCGTGAACTGCGACGGGAATTGCCAGACTCCCCGGTCGTCTTGTGCGGCGTTAGCGGGCTTGCACGCGGGCTGACTCCAGTGGCCTTTTACTTAGAGAACCCGGTTCATCGCCTGCAAACGACGGAAGAGGTCGAACAATTACTCATCAAATCGCAACAATTGCTGCTCGTTACGGAAGTCGACAACGTACCGCAATTCCGAAAGATTGCCGATATAGAAGTCTTCAAGGCCATGCCATCCGGCAAGACTTACTCAGAGCGAGCATTGGCTTGCATCCGTTTGTGTCCATTGAACAGTCCAGTTTCGACCGCGAACCACTTTTTCATCAATCCCGTGTCGGTGGAAGAGTGACCTGTCGCGACCAAGATTTTGTCAGGATTGCCGGTATTTCATCGAAGAGTTTGGGTAGCCATGAGGCCAATCAATGCCAACACTAGGTTGTTGGGGAAGTTTTGTCCGTCAAGTTGAGTGGGTTCAGCGTTTACACGTTTTCCCGAAACGGTTATATGTGCCCGCGTTTTGGCGGGTGGGACGATTCAGAGTGGGTTTTTACGAGCGATTAGCCGCCGGAGGACTTCAGCGTGCAGATTGAAGAAAAAGTGATCGCGATTGTCAGCGAGCAATTGGGTGTGGCCAAAGAAGAAATCAAACGCGAAAGCAAGTTCGTGGATGATCTCAAGGCAGACTCCTTGGACGTGGTCGAATTGGTGATGGAATTCGAGGACGAATTCGAGATCACGATTCCCGACGACGACTATGACAAGATTAAGACCGTCGGCGATGCCGTCACGTATATTACTGAAAAGAAGAACGCCTGATTGCGTCGCGGCCTCGGTTGCTGCCCGCGTCGGCGATGATTGGGTTGCTCCGCGCATTCCGCGCGGTGGAACAGGTCATCTTTCCTGCGAGCGCATTCGCGCGGCCGCGTTTCCCCTCGCGGCACAAAGAGCACACGGATGAGTCGACGAGTTGTTGTTACCGGCCTTGGCGTCGTCACCTCACTGGGGTGCGAAGTTGCTGAGTTTTGGGATCGCATTTGCGCGGGCAAAAGCGGTGTCGCGCTGATTTCTCGGTTTGATTGCTCGGACTTCAAAGTCCGTTTTGCCGGCGAGGTCAAAGATTATGACCTGTCCGACCATATGCAAATCGACTCGAAAGATGTCAGGCGATTTGATCGATTCGTGCAATTCGCGATGGGTGCCGCCGCTAAGGCGGTTCGCCAGTCGGGCATGAACTTTCAACAGGGCGATCCGTTTCGGTACGGCGTGCTGGTCGGCAGTGGTATCGGCGGTTTGCAAGAAATTGAGCAACAGCACGCTCAACTGTTTGACCGCGGGCCGACGCGAGTCTCGCCGTTCATGATCCCCAAGCTGATGGTCAATGCGGCCAGCGGAAATATTTCCGTGTATTGGCAGCTCAAGGGACCGAACAGCGCTGTCGCGACTGCCTGCGCGTCAGCGACGAATGCGATCGGCGATGCCTTTCGGCTGATTCAACTCGACATGGCGGACATGATGGTCACTGGCGGCAGCGAAGCGGCGATCACGCCGATGGGGCTGTCCGGTTTCTCGCGAATGGCCGCATTATCAACCCGAAATGACGAACCCGAACGAGCTAGCCGCCCCTGGGACAGAGACCGCGACGGTTTCGTGATCGCGGAAGGCGCCGGAATTCTGGTACTGGAAGAGTACGAGCACGCCAAACGCCGCGGAGCCCCAATGCTGGCGGAGATTGTCGGCTACGGCATGTCTGCCGACGGTAGTCACATGACCGCTCCAGATCCAGAAGGACGCGGAGCCGCTCGCGCCATGCAGGCCGCGATTCGCGATGCCAAGATCAATCCCGGTGACATCGACTATGTGAATGCTCATGGCACCAGCACTCCGCTGGGTGACAAGGCGGAGACCGTCGCCATCAAGACCGTCTTCGGCGAACATTCACGACACATTTGCGTGTCGAGCATCAAGAGTCAGATGGGACACCTGCTGGGAGCCTCCGGTGGCGTCGAGGCAGTGGCCGTCTCGCTGGCGTTGCAAAATCAAGTTGTGCCGCCGACGATCAACCTCGACAATCGTGACGAAGAGTGCGATCTCGATTTTGTGCCGCACGAGGCTCGGCCCCTGAAGGTCCGTCGGATTCTGAAGAACAGTTTTGGATTCGGCGGCCACAATGCCTGCCTCGTGTTTGCACGCGTCACATGAGCAGCATTTATTTCCCCACCGAACCGCGTTGCGGTGAACGGAGGGTATTAACCCTCCAAGACCCACTGCGACGAGTGATCCGGATGAACTCGGAGAGTTAACACCCTCCGCTCGCCGCGACACGAGATGGGACTGAAACCAAAGGAGTTGTCCGTGAGAGCTACTCGCCGAATCGCGTTGGCATTGTGTTGGTTGACGATCGTTCTTCCGTCGATCGTGGCGTTCGCTCAGGAAGCTCCCCCGCCCCACGCACCGCAAATTCATGGAGCGTTGCTGTCCAGCGATGAACTTGTCGCCGACCTCAAGTTCCTGACCGAACTGGCTCCGGATGGTGCCAAAGGCTGGAAGCTCTTAAAGCCGACGCTCGACACCTTTCTGGATGGCATCGACATGCCGCGACCGATCATCCTCGACGAGTTGATGGTCACCGCTGGTGCCGAAATGCGTATGCACTTTCCGGTCAAAGATCCGTCGGGAAAACCGCTGGGACAAAAATTTCTGGCGAACTTGGATGGCTTTGGTATCAAAAGTAAACGTCGGGGCGCGGGGGTTTTCGAACTTGGCGGTGGTGCCAAGGCGACACAAGGTGCGGTCTTCAGCGGCTTTTTGCGAGTTCTGACTCCGCCCATTAGCTACGCCTCGATTGCGACTCAGCTCGTCTACCTACCAGCGAATCTTTTGGACCCGACCAAAGGGAAAGTAGTCGCGTCATTGCTCGCCAAAAAATATGACGTTGGCATGATTGTGGTGAATGACAAACAGGCCGTCACCGATCAGCAGGCTCGCAATAAGGACTTTCAAAAGGTCAAAGAAAACTTGATGGCGGGACTCAAAAAGGAGCCCGATGAATTCGATGAAGACTTTGAACTGCGAAAGGGGTTCCTCTCGCATAATCTTGCCGAGCTGGAGCGGTTCGTCAGTGAGTCGGCCGAGTTGACATTCGGCTGGATACTCGACGCGTCGAAGCGTGAAGCCCGGCTGGACATGGACTTGACGGCGATCGCTGAAAGCGCCCTCGCTACCAGCGCGAAATTGCTGGGAAATGCACCGGGAACGTTTGCCGGAGTGCCTCGGTCGGAGAATGCGATTCTGAGCGGCCGGATCAATTTCCCGCTCGACGAATTGCGGAAGGCAAACGTCGTCGGCTCCATCGTGTTGCTGCGTGCCAGCACTAATAAGCACATTGACGCGGCCAAAGACAAGACACCCGAACAAAAAGAGGCGCTAAAATCGGCAGCGGAATTGTTGTTTGACGTGCTCGACGCCGGCGCCAACGCCGGCGGTCTCGACGGGATGATCGAGGTCTCGCAGACGCCCGGCGAGAAAGCAAATCTGGTTGTCGGCCTCAAAGTGGAAAAGGGCGAAAAGCTCAAGCCGATCGTCGAATTGGTCACCAAGATTCGGATGGATGCCAAAGTTCAAATTGACGTCGAGAAGGTGGGTGACGTGTCGATTCACTCGATCGCCCTTCCGGAAAATGACAGAGACTTCGATTTGCTGTTCGGCAAAGGGACGCCGAGTTATGTCGGCACCAGTCCGACGATGTGCTGGATCGCGATCGGTGAGAAATCGCTCGATCAACTCAAAGCTGCGATCCCGCTCGCAGGTAAGCCGGATGGAGCGGCGGCCAGCAATTTCTTCACGTTCGCCGGGAAGGCCGGTCCGTGGATCGAACTCCTGGATGCGCGACGAGTTCGACTGGATGCCGAAGACACCGGCAAGAAGCTCACTGAGGTTGAGGCCAAAGCCAAAAAGGACCGCGACACGACTCGCAAGATAGCTCTCGACACATTCAAGCAGGGCAAGGATACGTGGGAAACAAAACTCGAGGCGAATGCGGGCAAAGTCACCGGCTCGACCCGCTTCGACGAAGGCATCCTGCGATTCATTGGCTCGATGATCTCAAAGTTCAGTAACGAGACGCTGCGGTAAGGCTGGCGAAGCGCAACCGATGTGACACGATGCTCCGCGTCGTGAAATCTTCGTAGTGCAGGCGGCTCGCCTGCTTGATTTCTCGGACAAAACAAACAGGCGAGCCGCCTGTTCTACGATTCTTTCACAGGCCTCTCCGCGACGCGGAGAGCCTGTGAAGAATTGAACCGCCACCGTCAGGGACCGTCAGGGAGCGGTCAAGGAATGACTGAGGACCGGCGCATCAACAATTCCTGATTGACGATTGATGAACAAGGATTGTTGATTGTTGAACGAGGGCACCGCCGCTCACTTCGACTTCAACAATCAACAATCCTTGTTCATCAATCGTCAA
>JAYVSP010000465.1:0-7602 GCA_043775215.1 Planctomyces sp.
TCCCTCGCGGATTTCGTAGCCACGCTCGCCAGAGCGTGGGCGAATTGCAGGAACACCCACGTTCTGGCGAACGTGGCTACATTTGGATGCGGCTCCGCCACCCTACCGTTTTCGCAACACGACAAATTGGCCAGCCCTGCGCGAAATATCTCGGCCGCAGACCGGTGCGCAAATGCCTGCAAGAATGACTGGCTGCGTCACCAATCAACCCCACCGAGTTTGAAGACTCGTTCACACGCCGGCAGCCAGTAGGGCGCTGGCTTGGCCGATGTTGGTGACGCTCAGTTTGAGAAACACCTTGTTGCTGATGCTGGCGGGAGCGCCGTGGATGACGTTGAGACGGCAGGCGGGGTCTGGGGTGTGGTAGTTGAGCGTCGGGAAGATGATTCCTTGCGCCAGGCCAAGGAGTGAGGCGGCGATTTCCAGCGGGCCGGAACCGGCCCCGGAGTTGCCGAGATAGCTTTTGTATGCCGTGACCGGAATGTCGGCAGCGCGTGTCCCGAAGAGTTCATGAATCGCGGCGGCCTCTTCGGCGTCGCAGAGCTTTGTGCTCAGGCCGAACGCATTGATGTGGCCGACATCGGCTGGGCTGAGGCCCGCGTCGCGGAAGGCCGCGTTGGCGGCATTGACGAATGCCTGTTGGAAGTTCGGCCGGCCGGCTTTGTCGAGCACGCAAGATGATCCTGTGCCGAGCACCGTCCCAAACACTTTGGCACCCCGCGCGGCGGCATGTGCTTCCGTTTCCAGGATCAGCGTGCAGGCGCCCTCGGCCAAGACCTGTCCGTTGCGAGTTGCGTCAAACGGGCGGCTCCACGTTTCTGGTGGCTGTCCGTTGAAGTGCGCGAGCTCATCGTGCAGCGCCGCATGAATGGCTTTGACGGAAGCGGTGCGAGTCCCCGTCGCTCCGGTGATCATGACGTCGGCTTGGCCGCGGCGCATGATGCGTAACGCCTCGCCCAGCGATTGATTGCCGGAAGCTTCACCCAGCGTCAACGAGTTGCTCGGCCCGCGCGCGTCGGCCAGGATGCTGATGTGACACGCGGGCATGTTCGGCAGATATCGGAGCAGCCACAGCGGCTCCATCCGGCCCAAGCCAGTCGGTCCCCATTGCTCATGATGGAACTGCTGTTGTTCGTCGGCGGCTGCGAACGCTCCGTCCATCAGGTTCTCTGGCGGACTATACATCTGATTGGAACCGAACTCGACACCGATCCGGTCGTGATCGAGTTGTTCAAGGTTCAGTCCGGCGTGTTCCAGAGCGATGATGGCCGACGCGACACCGAGTTGAATGTCGCGGCTCATGACCTTGAGATTGCGGCGCTGGCTCTTGAGCCATTTCGATTTGGCGGTTTCTTCGGTCAACTCTTTGCACTCGCCGCCGACGCTGCCGGGAATCGCGGAGTACGTCAGCAGTGAGATGGGAGCGATGCCGCTACGACCGGCCACGAGCGCCGCTTGGAATGGCTCCAGGCCGATGCCCAAGGGACTGACAATCCCCAAGCCCGTAATGACGGCTCGCTTGGCTGACGATTCACTCATACTATCACGCTCACCCGGAAGATGACCTCAAACCGTCCGATCAAAATCGGCTGCAACTCTACTGGCAAACGGCCATCAGAATCTCAAACTGATCGGTTTTCAACGCAACGATGCAAAGACACAATGGGATACGAGACGCCGCGATCACAAGAAGTCCAGTTCCCGACAGTCTTTATGTTTGAAACGCATTGATCATCCAAGGCTCAAAAAGAAACACACGCTTCTCATCAAATGAGCCGGTTATTCTTTTCGGACCTTTGTGACTTTACGTCTTGGCGTTGGAATTCCTCCGAAAGAATTGCTCAGTTGAGTAAGAAAGACGAATCGGCTGTGATTTGCAAGGCTGGTCGAATCTCAAGTCATGCCGAGCGAATTGATTCGGTTTCTTGAACCGGTCTATATTCCGCCGCCGCGCGCGGCCATCGCTCACTCTGGAGTGTCGCCGCCGACCTCTAAACTTCTCGCCGAAAGGTGCTTCATGACGACTGTCGTAAGTCGAATTCTTGGCCAACAACGGCTGAGTGTTTTCTTCGTTCTGTTTACTGGGACGTGGCTAGCTGGTCCGCAAGCGATGGCTCAAACCGGCGATGAACCCAATGCAGCGATCGAGCAGCGCGAGCCGGATCAGCCGAAAAGTGCCGATGTCTCAAAGGCCGAGCATGCTGCCGAAGAGCATGGCGCCGGCGGCCATCCGAATCTCGGCAAAGACCTTGGCTTGTGGACGATGCTGCCGTTTGCCGGAACGCTGTTGAGCATCGCGTTATTGCCGCTGTTTGCATCGCACTGGTGGGAGCACAACCGCAACAAAGGAATCGTCGCCGCGCTGTTCGCCGCGCCGGTCGTGGTCTATTTGGCGAGTGCATTCGGAGCGGCAGGGACTCATGTGTTGATCGAGGCGGTGTTGGAATACATCCCGTTCATCATTCTGCTCGGCGCGTTGTTCGTGATCACGGGAGGGATCGTGGTCGAGGGATCGCTGTCCGGCACGCCACTGCTCAACACGGGGATCATGGGCTTGGGAGCGATCATCGCGAACGTCATCGGCACGACCGGAGCGTCGGTGCTTTTGATTCGGCCACTGCTGCGGGCGAATGCGCCGCGATCACGCAAATCGCACATCGTGCTGTTCTTCATCTTCATTGTGTCGAACTGCGGAGGCCTGCTGACACCGTTGGGCGACCCGCCGCTGTTCATGGGCTTTCAAAAAGGAGTCCCATTCCTTTGGACCGCCGCGTTGTGGCCGCAGTGGCTGTTGGTGAATCTGCTGCTGCTGGTGATCTTCAACATCTGGGACCAAGTGGTTCTCGATAAAGAAGAACTCGCCAAGCCCGGCGCCCTTTTGGAAGAAGTTCAGCATCATCAACCGTTGCGAATCGTGGGAGCACAGAATGCTTTGTTCCTGCTGGGAGTCGTCGTGGCGATCTACGGATATGGTCAAGGCTTTCTCAACGACGGCCGGCCGTGGCCGTGGGGCATCAAAGAAGGGTTGATGCTGCTGATGGGCGTGTTGGGTTACGCTCTGACACCCGCAGCGAATCGCGTCAAGAATCGCTTCTCATTCGGACCGATCATCGAAGTCGCGGTGTTGTTTGCCGGCATCTTCATCACGATGGCTCCCGCCTTGCTGATCCTGAACGCTTGGGGACAGGGCGAGCGACAAGTGTTCGGCCAAGCTTTGGGGTTGAGTGAATCGTGGCACTACTTCTGGGCATCAGGGATGTTGTCGAGTTTTCTCGACAATGCGCCGACGTACCTCACATTCGCTGCGACGGCCAGCGGTCAGCAGCACATCGCGCTGGAAGGAGCCTATCTCAAAGAGCTGCTGGCCACGGCCGACGGACCCAGGCTGCTGGCAGCCGTCTCGTGCGGTTCGGTCTTCATGGGAGCCAACACATACATCGGCAATGGCCCGAATTTCATGGTCAAGGCGATCGCCGAAGAGAACGGCGTGAAGATGCCCAGTTTCTTCGGCTACATGGTGTATTCAGGGCTGATTTTGCTGCCGACATTTGTGGCTGTGACCTTGGTGTTCTTTCGCGGTTGAGGCGGCTAGCGCTTTGCCGCTCACCAATTCAACCGCGACAGGCATATCGCAGCTTGGCGGATTTGGAACGGGGATTGGAATGCTGCTCCTCAGGTGAAGCGCGGATGACCTCCGTTGAGATTGCGGCATAGGTGCCGTCTTGCCAGCCGTTTTTGAAGGCTCGTTTCACGCGACGATCTTCTCCGGAGTGAAACGTCAGCACGGCGACTCGGCCACCGGGTTTGAGGCAGAGAGGTAAGTTGCGCAGAAACATGTCGAGTGCCCCAAACTCATCATTCACTGCGATTCGCAAAGCCTGGAACACCCGACGCACGGCATCATCGGCGGACTCAGGGGAAATCTGTCGAGTGCGTGCGCAAGCGGTCCGAACGATGTCCGCCAAAGCGCGGGTCGTGGTGAGCGGCTGGTGTGTGTGAGCGTTCAGAATCGACTTCGCCAACTCAGCCGCTCGCGGTTCGTCGGCATTTTCGGCGAGCAACTTCGCGAGGTCCGGCTCGTTCAGTTTGGAGAGCAACGCCGATGCCGACAGGCCCCGCGACGGATTCATCCGCATGTCGAGCGGACCGTCCGTCTTGAACGTGAATCCGCGAGCAGGATCATCGATCTGCATCGAGGACAGCCCCAGATCGGCCAGGATCACGTCGGCACCTTCCGGAGCTTCGGCCGCGAGAAACTGAATCACTCCGGCGTAATTCATCCGCCGCACGACCAACGAATCCGACGGAAAGCCGAGCTCCCGCAATCGCGATTCCGTCTTGGGCAACTCAAGCGGGTCTGCGTCCACGGCCAGTAATCGTCCGCCGGGCTGCACGGCGGCGAGCAGTTCTTGCGCATGCCCGCCATATCCCAATGTGCAATCCAGCGCGACCTCACCGGGCTTCGGCATCAGCACTTCGAGAATCTCGCGCACCATGATCGGCCGATGCGTGCCGGCGGGCGTTTTTCCGCTGGCCAAAACTTTGGCCACATCGTCGGCATAGCGATCCGGCTGATGCTCTTTGTACTTCTCGCTGAACTGACGCGGATGCGTGCCACGGTATCGCGGTCGGCGCTGCGGCTTTTCGGGAGCGGAGTCGTTCATGGCCGCAGAATAGCACGGCCGGTCAGCAGTTTGCTCTGTTCGCCGAGGCAAGTTAGCTTATTCGGCGTGCTGCAACTCAGAAGAAACAAAGAAAGCGGCTCCGCCGCAATGAAAGCGGTGATGCATCACCGCACTCCAAAGAAAGACTGCAATGAGCGATTCGATGATTTCGCGGCGAGACTGGTTGGGGGCGAGTCTGATTTCGGCGACGGCAGGAGGTTTGTCGTTCTCATCGCCTGAGCCGGTGAGCGCCGCAGAGAAGGCGGAGAATGTGAAATACTGCCTCAATACCAGCACGATTCGCGGACAGAACGTCGGTTTGGAGCGCGAGGTCGAGATCACTGCGAAAGCCGGCTACAACGCCATCGAGCCGTGGATGAGGACCATCGAGACGTTCGTGAAGGACGGCGGATCGCTCAAAGATTTGGGCAAGAAGGTTCGCGACCTGGGGCTGACGGTGGAGAGCGCGATCGGTTTTGCACGCTGGATCGTGGATGACGATGCCGAACGGGCCAAAGGGTTGGAAGAGGCCAAGCGGGACATGGACTGGTTACAGCAACTCGGTGGCAAGCGGATCGCTGCGCCACCCATTGGGGCTCATGACAAAGGGCCGGTCGATCTGCTGAAGGCGGCGGAGCGTTATCGTCAGCTCTGTGAAGTCGGTCGGCAGTTCGGGATCGTGCCGGAATGCGAAGTTTGGGGATTCTCCAAATGCCTGTCGCGGCTGGGTGAGACTGTGTTCGTTGTGCTTGAAAGCGCACATCCAGATGCCTGCATTCTTCCGGACATTTATCACCTCTACAAAGGGGGCAGCGACTTCAGCGGACTGCGACTGCTGAGCAGCAGCGCGGTGCAGGTCTTCCACATGAATGATTACCCGGCCGATCCACCGCGCGCGAGCATTGCCGACAAAGACCGCGTTTACCCCGGTGACGGCGTGGCTCCGATGAATGACATTTTGAAATCGGTCATTCGCCCGGACCGCGCGATCGTGCTGTCACTGGAACTCTTCAATCCTGAATACTGGAAGCAGGACGCTCAGCAAGTGGCCAACACAGGTCTGGAGAAAATGCAGGCCGCGGTGCGAAAGACGCTGGCAGGCTGAATCTCAGTCGCGGAGCGACTGAGCTACGTAGAACGTATGGGACCAATGCGACGAATGGGATGAGCGAGTCATCAAGGTGCTCATCGGTCCCATACATCCCATCAATCTCATTCATCTCATCAGTCGCGCATCCACGAAAAAGGAAGAAAGAACACCGATGCCCGAAGCTAGCCCAGCGTCTGAATTGCCATCATTTGAAACCGCTCTGACCGAGCTGCAGCGGATTGTCGTGGACCTCGAAGACGGGCGAATCGGTTTGGAGGAATCGCTAGCTCGCTTCGAGCGTGGAATTGCGCTTCTCAAGACATGCTATCAGGTGCTCGAACGAGCGGAGCAACGCATCGAACAACTTGTCGGTATGAAGTCCGACGGCACGCCGCTGATGAAACCTTTCGACGCCACTGCCACCGCAGAAGCCGAAGATCCAACCGCTGGCCGGCGACGGTCTCGAAAGCCCAAGCCCGATCCGACACCCGAACCGCCGGTTGTTGTCGACGACTCAGACTCCGACAGCGGATTCCTCTTCTGAGCGGAATGGCGCTAGTGCCTCGTCAGGTCTTGATTCAGGGGTTGTGAGCGGCAAGGCGCTAGCCGGCTGACGCCGGCGTCAGCCCCCGGACTCTTCGTGACCTGTGTAGCCACGCTCGCCAGAGCGTGGGATTTCAATCACAAATGTGCTTTCCCCACGCTCTGGCGAGCGTGGCTACGAAGTAAAGTAAGTGCCATTGGGCTAGCGCCGTGCCGCTCATTTTTCAGCGGCTTCCGGGCGAGATCACGCCCTGCTCAGGGCTGGACGCGGTCGCATACAGCTTCTTGGGAATGCGACCGGACAAACCCGCCTGCCGTCCGGCGAAGCAAGCATGCTTCATCGCGTGTGCCATGCGAAGCGGATCGGCCGCGCTCGCGATGCCCGTGTTGAGCAACACACCGTCGCACCCCAATTCCATTGCGAACGCCACATCGCTCGCCGTGCCGACGCCAGCATCAATGATCACCGGATATTCGGGATCGTTCTCTTTCAGGTACTCCAAGCAGATGCGGATGTTGTTCGGATTGAGCACCCCTTGTCCACTGCCAATCGGGCTGCCCGCCGGCATGACCGAGGTCGCTCCCGCCGACTTCAACCGCCGCGCCGTGATTGGATCGTCCGTCGTGTAGACCAGCACCTGAAAGCCGTCCGCGACGAGTTGCTCAGTGGCTTGCAGCGTCGCCACCGGATCGGGCAAAAGCGTCTTCTTGTCTCCGAGCACTTCCAGCTTGACCCAGTCGGCGCCTGGATTTTCCAGTCCTTCCAGGATTTCGCGTCCCAGCCGGGCGACTCGCACGGCGTCTTCGGCCGTGAAGCAGCCGGCCGTGTTCGGCAGGATCGTGTACTTGTCGAGGTCAATGAAATCGAGAATGCTCCGGCCGGCCGCATCGATCAGTCGCTCACGCCGCACTGCGACCGTGATGACTTCCGAACCGCTCGCCTCCAAGCATTGTTGCATCAGCTCGTAGGTCGCGTACTTGCCGGTCCCGACAATCAGCCGTGACCGCAACACATGCTTGCCGAGCACGAGTGGCTTGTCCTGGGTCGCCGGAGAAGAAAAGGTGGGCTGAGTCATCATGCGGAATCTCAAATCTCAAATCTCAAATCTCAAATTTCAAATCGAAAGAAGCAAAGAAGCAAAGAAGCCCGGCCTTTTGCCAAAGCCGGGCTTCTGCATTAGCCCAAATCATTCATGGCCGCATACCAACCCGACGCGCAAGCGAGGCCATCGTCACGCCTTGGCCTCGCTTGCGCGTCGGGTTAGTTTGTGGCACCGTGTCCTCCCCATGCCATCTCCATGCATA
>JAYVSP010000466.1:0-3391 GCA_043775215.1 Planctomyces sp.
GCGGCCACAGACATTTTGAGATTTCGAGGTTCCATTTTCCTTGAGATTTGGAACTTCGGATTTGTGATTTGCGGCTCGGCCACCCTACAGTTTTCGCAACACGACAAATTGGCCCGCCCCAGTATCATTCGGGGCGATCATTTCCGTCGGCGGACTAGTCACGTTCGATTGACCACAAGAGAGGCACATCAATGGATACGACAAACGGCGCGCTCAACCGCAAACTACGCATGGCACTGGTCGGCGGTGGCCAGGGAGCTTTCATTGGCCGAGTCCATGCGACGGCCGCGATCCTCGACAACCGCGCGGAACTCATCGCCGGAGCACTGTCATCGGACCCGGCGAAGGCCAAGGCTTCGGCACCGGCCTACGACATCAAACCCGAGCGGGCTTACGGCTCGGTTCAGGAGTTGATCGACAAAGAACTCAAGCTGCCGGCCGATCAACGGATCGACTTCGTCACGGTGGCGACTCCCAACCACACGCACTTTCCGATTGCGAAGGCCGCGCTGGAGGCCGGGTTCAACGTGATCTGCGACAAGCCAATGACCTTCGATCTGGCGCAGGCCGAGGAACTGGCCAACGTCGTCGCCAAGTCGGGAGCGGTCTTCGCCCTGACGCACAACTACACGGGATATCCGCTGGTGCGGATGGCTCGGCAAATGATCCTCAACGGTGAACTGGGCGAGATTCAAGCGGTCCGCGCGTGCTACATCCAAGGTTGGTTACGGACGCGACTGGAATCGAGCGACCAGAAGCAAGCGGCGTGGCGAACCGATCCTGCCAAGTCGGGCGCGGCGGGCTGTTTCGGCGACATCGCGACGCACGCCTACAATCTCGGCCGCTACATGACCGGGCTGATCCCGAAAGATGTCTCTTGCAACCTGAAGACGTTCGAGCCGGGTCGGCAGCTTGACGACTACGGTCACGCGGTCATTCGCTTCGAGAACGGCGCGCTGGGCACGGTCACGGCCAGTCAAATCTCGCACGGCCGCGAGAACGATGTCTCCCTCGAAATCGACGGCACGAAAGGAGCGATCCAGTGGCGGCAAGAAGATCCGAACGTGCTGGTCTTGCGTCGCAACGGCCAGCCGCACGCGCACTACACGCGAGACCCGAACGCTCCCTTTATGAGTGAATTGGGCAAAGCGGCGTGTCGTCTGCCGTCCGGGCATCCAGAGGGATTCTTTGAGGCATTCGCCAACGTGTACCGCTCGGCCTTTGACGACATCGTCGCGCGAGCCACCGGCGGTTCGTGGGAGAAAACCAACACGATCTACCCAAACGTGAATGACGGTGTCGAAGGGATGTTCTTCATCCAGCAGTGTGTCAACAGCAGCAAGGAAAACGGGGCGTGGCTGCCGCTGAAGCACAAGCTGGCACGAAAGTGATCGCGAATTCATTAAGCGGAATCGGCGGCAGCTCAGAAGTTTTGGGAGTTGATTTAGCTGTTCGGCGGCCTTGGAGATCCTCACGGAGGGTCCGATTCTTGGCGTACAGTTGACGTTCGGAAATGGTCAATGTCGTATTGCGTCGTTGAAGGTTGTATAAACCTGCTGGCGTTGGCGGATATGCGTGGCAACCTCGTTGTCGCCGCAATAGTCCTGGTCATCGGCGCTGTACTTCTACGCGCACTCAATCCCAAAGTTGGACTGCCAACGCAACGCCGGTGGGTGCCAATGGCGGCGATTGTCTGCGGCCCAGTGACGGCGTTTTTGTATTTCGTAGCACATGTCCTTTGGATTTCCCCGCAGGTTTACTTGACGGCGAGAGATTATGTCGAATCGTTGGTGCTAGTTTTTCTGATCGGCATTATCGGCGGTACAATTGGCGCGATTGTGTTGTGGCTGGGAGAACTGGTTTTTGCTTTCACAATACGACAGGGACGTCGCTCCACTGAGGCTCATCCCGGC
The DNA here is from genome assembly GCA_043775215.1 of Planctomyces sp. GTDB lineage: Bacteria > Planctomycetota > Planctomycetia > Planctomycetales > Planctomycetaceae > SXKJ01. The sequence continues at coordinate 1,914 of JAYVSP010000466.1, forward strand.
GAGCAATCACATCCACCGGAGCCGCCGGCTGGACCGGTTTCAAATGGAGTGTCATCACCGCCAGCCCAGTAATGCTTTGGAAAATATATCGCCAAGTTGAAGTCCGATTTCGCGGGGTTCAGCGTAGAGCGAGTCCTTCAGCAGGTGCGAGGCTATTACTGAGTTGCCTCACCACCTTCTCTGCCGAGGTTTATTGATGACCATTCGCCCGAATCGAGTGAAGCAGAAGCTGCGAGCCGGCGAGGTGGTTTACTCCAGCTCGGTGCGACTTCCCGAATCGGGTTTGTGCGAAGTGTTGGGTTACGCTGGCTGGGATTTCGTTCTGCTCGACGGTGAGCACGGGGCGATGGATGCCGCGACGCTCGATCGGCTCGTGCAAGGTTGCTTTGTCGGCGGCACCGCGCCGATCGTGCGAGTGCTTCGGCCGAATGATCCCGAAGCGGTGATGCACGCACTCGACTTGGGAGCACAAGGAGTCTTGATGCCTCACTGCCGCACGGCCGGCGATGCGCAAGCCCTCAAGAATGCCGGGCTGTATCCGCCGGAGGGAACGCGCGGTTTCGGACCGGCTCGCGGCACATTGTGGGGACGAGTCAGCAGTGCCGAATACTTGGCGGCCGCGAACTCGGAAGTGCTCCTGTTGGCGTTGATCGAAGACCCGGAAGGGGTCGAGAACGTTGAGTCCATCGCAGCCGTGGGCCTGGATGGTCTGTGGGTCGGTGTTGGCGATCTCGCGCTCGGTTACGGAGTCGGCACGGATCGTGATCATCCGAACGTGACTGCCGCCGCGGCGAAGATTCTCGCCGCGTGTCAGAGACACAAGATCGCCTGCGGTTACCCCGCGCGAAATGCAGAGGAAGCGCGCTGGGCTGTGCAGCAGGGATATCGCCTGATCGGCTTCGGCGGTGCGGAGCAGTACGTGATGTCCGAGTCACGGCGGTTTCTTGAAGAAGTTGGGTGACTACGTGAATGTGTTGGGTGATTACGACTGCCTTGTCCCCTCGCCCCGGTACTCCGGGGAGAGGGTTAGGGAGAGGGGAATTGGTGAGTGGATAGCACGTTTGGCCCCCTCTCCCTAACCCTCTCCCCCGAAGCGGGGGCGAGGGGACAAGACACGGTCGAACGTGTTCTGAAGTGTTGTCACGTCACCACCGGAGTCGTCTCGTGCCGCGCGTAATTCTGTTGGGAGCCAGCAATGTGACGTTGTCGTTTCCTCGCCTGTGGCGAGGACTGCGACGGGCATGGCCGGAACCGTTGGAACTGTTTGCCGCTCACGGTCACGGCCGGTCTTACGGAATGTGGAGCCGCATCGGGCCGCGGGAGTTGCCAGGAATTGTCTCATCGCGTTTGTGGGATGACCTGTCCGCACAACCTGTCGTGGCGAACGATCGGCCGCGCGCACTTCTCACCGATATCGGCAACGATCTGCTGTACGGTGCCGAGCCAGAACAGATTGCCGCTTGGCTTGAGACCTGCCT
>JAYVSP010000467.1:0-5246 GCA_043775215.1 Planctomyces sp.
GATGCCGGTTACGGGGATCACCTTGCCGCTGGTCAGCTACGGTGGGTCGAGCTTGCTGATGACGGCCGTCGGCATCGGCTTGCTGCTGAACGTCGGCATTCGCCCCGGTTACGAAGTGGCAGGCGAGCCATTTCGCTGGCACTCGGCAACCAGGCTGTCGATGGACTGAGGTCAACGACGAGACGCAATCACTTCGTTTATCGATTCGCCGGTCGCAACATCCCAGACGCGAATCGTCTTGTCGTTCGAGACGGAGATCAGGTTGCGGTTGTCACGCGTCCACACAACGCGATTCACAGCAGCCGTGTGTCCACCCGCATCGAGCACCAACGACGGAGCTTCCGCAGGCGTCTGCGCGAACGCAGTGGCTCCGTACCAGAGCCATGCGATCAACATGAGACCCTGGAGTGCTGCGGCTCGAGTTCGCTTGTTTGAAGTCTAGGACAGGTGCGAAGTCGCCATGCCATAACGTATGACAATGAATGATTTTCGTGAGAGTTCAAACTTATTTGAGTTCTCGCTGGATCCAAAGCAACAAACGGAGACATCGCCGTTCGGCAGAGCCTCCGCTTGCGACCAAGCTACCGAGTCCATGAGAGCCACTTTTGGAACAGCGAGTTGACAAAAGGCGTGAGCCGCGTGCGATTGAATTGATCGCCAAGTTTGCGGATCGCTTCGGCCTGCGTGGGATAGGGATGAATGGTCCTGCCGATTTGCTTCAAGCCCAGTCCGTTCGTCATCGCCAGAGTGATCTCGGAAATCAGGTCGCCGGCGTGAGACGCGACAATCGTGGCACCGACGATTTTGTCAGTCCCCATCCGGGTCTGGACTTTGACAAAGCCCTCCGCTTCACCCGCCAGAACGGCTCGGTCGATGTCCGCGAATTTCTGGATGTAGGTGTCGATTTTCAGTCCTTGCTGGCGGATCTCATTCTCAGTCAGTCCGACGTGGGCGATTTCTGGTGACGTGTAGGTACACCACGGAATTGTCAGAGCGCTGGCCTTGGCTCGGCCTTTGAACAGCGCGTTTTGAATGACGATGCGGGCCATGAAGTCGGCGGCGTGCGTGAATTTGTATTTCGAGCAGACATCGCCCGCCGCGTAAATGTTTGGGTTCGTGGTTTGCAAACGGTCGTTGACACTGACTCCGGTCCGCAGATCGAACGCGACTCCGGCAATTTCGAGTCCGAGATTCTGCACGTTGGGATCTCGACCCACGGAAACCAACAGCGCGTCCACTCTTTCGTCGAATTGCTCGCCGTGCGAATGGACGGACAGCCGTATTTGGCCTGCTTCGCGACGAACTTTCAATTCCTTGCCACAGCACAATAGCCGCACTCCGTCGCGTTGGATCGACTCGCGGACGATTTCGGAAGCATCACGGTCTTCCAACGGCAAGATCCCGTGAGCGACCTCGACGAGCAGCACCTCCGTTCCAAGATTGGCGAACGCCTGTGCCAATTCGCATCCGATCGGGCCGGCTCCGACCACGCCCAGACGACGCGGCCGTTCCGTCAGTGAGAACACCGATTCGTTGGTGAGATACTCCACTTCATCAAGGCCGGGAATCGGAGGAGCCGACGCGCGTGCTCCGGTGGCAATGACCGCCTTCCGAAATTGCAGCGTCTGATCGCCGACTTGGACGGTGTCGGAACCGGTGAAACGGCCATCGCCCAGAAAGACATCGACATCCAGATCGCGAAAACGAGCGGCCGAATCATTCGGGCTGATCTGTGCTCGCAGTCGCCGCATCCGTTCCATCACTCGAGCAAAATCAACCGTCGCACCCGCAGGGATTTCGATTCCGAATTCGTCAGCCCGCTTCATGGTCCGCGCGATCCGCGCCGCGCTGATCAACCCCTTCGACGGCACACAACCGACGTTGAGGCAGTCGCCTCCCATCAACTCCCGCTCGATCAAGGCGACCTTCGCCCCCAATCCCGCCGCACCGGCGGCGGTGACCAAACCCGCCGTGCCGGCTCCAATCACCACCAAGTTGTAGCGGCCTTGCGGCGTCGGATTGACCCAGTCCGGCGGACGAACGTTCGCTTCCAGTTTCCGATTGTGCTCGTCGTGAGGCTGCAACTGAATGAGTTCTGAAGTCAAGGACGACGGACTTGATGGGGAGGGCGATTCGGTGAGCTTCGTTTGACTCATGGAACCCACCCTTCAGGCGACCGACTCTTTTTCACGTTGTCAGGAACACGGGGGGAAATTCCCAGGATTCTAAAATTGAGACTCTCGACGATCGCATCATCGCGAAAGTAGAACACCACGGACCAACAGGACGGCTGAAGTAGTCTTGCTGCGTCGCATTTGCCAAGGATGGCCTGTACTTTAGCCACACCGGTCCCCTGCCGAAGCCCTCGATATTCCAATCCATACCGCCTTCGCAGTTCAGTGAGCTGCAACCAAGCATCCCATTCCTGGTTCCTTCGCACACGAAAAGCGGCGCGGCACTCGTAATACCAGTATCCCAGATGGGAGCCGGCTTGCTGCAGCACGAACAAGTGCAGTTCGTCTTCGGAAAATGCCGCCACTTGCACGTATTCGCGGGCATCGCGTGGCGGAATGAAAAACTCCGAGTCTCTGGCGTTCGGGGACCAATTGGGGTCGTATTCCGTCACGCGACTTCCTATGCACATTTGATTTCTGGGTATGGCCAAAATTTCCGGTGGAATCGGTTCTGATTCGATGGGCACGGAGATCCAACGTCGCCAATCCGAATCCAAGTGGGGAAAGTCCGCTCGAAAAATTTTGCGTGCGATTTTGTCAGAGAGCGGAATCAGTTTCTTTCGCCGAAAGATCGTATGGATCGAATCCACTTCGATCCAACCGCGGGCGTGAGTCCAACCGAGAGGTAGCCAAGCTCTTGTTGACGACGTTTTGAAAGCCCAGAACATTCCCAGCAATGCGACCATCGCGAGGCCGGTGGCGGCAACACCGTCCCGTCGTCTGCGACGAGTGGCACTTCGACTGTCAGACGGTTCAAGGGACAGGTCCATGACCAAATCGACGACTCCAGCAACAAACGCGTGTCACACCGTCACGGATTCGTCCCGGACTCGCGGGCTGAAGTCGAGGGTGACGGACTCGATACGGAGCGCGGCTCGGTGAGTTTCGTTCTTCGGCAGCGAGAGTTGGCCGGGAGTTTTCTTGTCGATGGTGATGGCGACACCCAGTCCGTTGCCGATCGAGAAGTTCGCGCCCGGCGTGGTTGAGCCGAGGAAACGCTCGACTTTGAAGGTCTCGGTCTTGCCGAATGTCGGACGGAATTCCGCCGCAGCCAACTCGCTGACCGCGTGAGGATCCTTGTTGATGTTCTGGAACCGGAACAGGACGAGCCGGCAGGTCATATTCGTCAGGAATGTTTTTTCAAACTCGTCGGCGGACGACGCGATGCCGGTGGCTTTGATGGTCAACGTGTAGTGCCCGCCGCGAGCGTTGCGGATCTCCTGCGCGAGCACCGCTCGCGAACCCGGTTCAATAACGGTCCCCGTCGTGTCGCCCTCCAGTCCGTAGCCGATGAGGCCGGCACCGGCCTCTTTGCGCACCGCGAAGCGCTCGGCCGTCTCTTTGGTCCAAATGGGGAAGGCTCGCCAACCTTTGTCGCGCGACGGCGGAGTGGGAGCGACCAACGGCAACACGGACTGGAATGTCGTATCCAGAAGCTTGCTGGCATCGAAGGGAGGCACCAGTGCCGGGTCACCTTCGGACTTGCACAGCTCAATCTTGGCCGGCGAGTTGGCCAGCATGGCCGCGATCGGTTCGCCCTTCGTGATCGGATGCGGCCGGTTGAGGTTGTCGTGAAAGAAACCATTCGGGTCGATGCCCAGCAGATGAAACATCGTGGCGGTCAGGTCACCGCCCGTGAACGGAGTGGTTGCGGGATACGCGCCGTTTTTGTCGCTGGCTCCGATCACTTGTCCGCCGCGAATGCCGGCTCCGGCCATTGCAAAGCTGAAGACGTGGCCCCAGTGATCTCGACCGCCGTAGCCGTTGATCTTCGGAGTCCGTCCGAATTCACCGATCACCACGACCAGCGTTTCGTCGAGTAAGCCCCGTTCGGTGAGGTCATCCATTAGCGCGGCGAAGGTGACGTCGAACTGCGGGCAGAGGTTGTCTTGCAAGCGGTCGGCGTTCAGTTCGTGCGTATCCCACAGCGGATTTCCGACCGCATTGTCGCCCGGATCGCGAGCCCAATTGACGTGAACTAATCGCACTCCCGCCTCGATCAATCGCCGAGCCAGCAGCACGGACTGCCCCCAGGTGTACCGGCCATAGCGGTCGCGAGTCTGGTCTGATTCTTTGCTGAGATCGAAAGCCGCTCGCGCACCACCGGAAGTCACTAACTCGAACGCCTGTTGTGAGAGCCGATCCCATGCCGCGACCGATCCGCCGCGAGAGAGACCGTCGAACTGACCTTCCAATTGCTTCAAGACATCGCGCCGCCGATCGACTCGCAGCTTCGTCACGTCACCGATCAACCGCAGTCCTTCGATCTCGTAATCGGCGAGCGCCGGGTCGCCGACGAACCGCTCCGGCTCCCACATCTTGCCGAGAAACCCCGCCGTCTGTCCGGCCGGAGTCACGTTGTCGTTGAGCCGCATCATGTCCGGAATCCAGACCGACGTCAGCGCCGGCAGTTTTTCACTCGGCTTGAGCATCTTCACGACCGAGCCGAAGTACGGCCAATCGTTCGGCTTGATCTGCCTCGCGCTCCCCGGTCCGTACGGATAACCCGTGAGCAGCCAGTAGCCGCTGACATCGTGATTGTCATCGCGTGTCGAGAGCGATCGCACCACTGCCAGCTTGTCAGCGTAACACGACGTGCGCGGCAACAGTTCGCAGAATTGAATTCCGGGGACGTTCGTTGCGATCGGCTTAAATGGACCACGAATCTCAGCGGGCGCATCGGGTTTGGGATCAAAGGTCTCATGCTGTGGCGGACCTCCTTGAAGCCAGAGGAAAATGACGTTCTTCGCTTTACCGAAGGTTGAACCAAGTTCACCGGCCAACTTCGGTGCTGCTCCGAGTCGCACCGCTGGTGTCTCCGCCGCACGCAACAAGTGCGGCAGCGAAACGCCCAACGCGCTCAGGCCCCCGACGCGCAGCCATTCGCGGCGAGCAACCCGATCGGTCGAGGAGAGTGATTGGTCAAGGATAGAAAACATGCGTGTCTCCGACCTTTGGAGTGCGGTGTGTCAGCACCGCCTTTGATCGCGGCGAAGCAGCTTTTTTGGATTG
>JAYVSP010000468.1:0-11836 GCA_043775215.1 Planctomyces sp.
AGATGTCATTCTCCGTTTGACGTCTCGTGGAGCGCCCGCCCTCGCTGGCGCTTCGGGTTAGTGTGGGCCAGGCAAATTTGCACACCGTTTTCCAGGTGCAAAGCTTTGTTCCGGGCAAGCCCACAGAAATCCAACGCACCTCCCGCCACCTTGTCCTCAGACCTCTGCTCATGTCCGATCCCGAACCATATCTTCTACAACTCGGCAATCGATTGGCCGCGGGACTCGCGCGGTTGGAACCGGAGCGGCGCGAGCGGCATCGGCGGTTCATCCTGTCTCGGCAACAGCGAGATGGCGGGTTTCTCGGCCGCGAGGGGGATTCTGATCTGTACTACACCAGCTTCGCCGTGCGCGGGCTAGCAGTGTTAGGCGGGATGTCCACCGAGCAAGCCGTGCAAGTCGGTCGCTATGTGCAGAGTTTTGATTGGCGGTCACTGCATGTTGTCGACCTCATCAGTTGGCTGTATGCCGCACTGATGACACAGTCGTTCGGCGGCCCAGATTCTTTCGCGGATGAACCGTCTGATTGGGCGGAGCAGATCAGCCAGAAGCTCGAATCAGTGCGAACTGCCGACGGTGGATATGCCAAGTCAACAGAAGGTGCCGTCGGCAGTACGTACCAATCATTTTTGGTCGCAATGACTTATGAGTTGCTCGGCAAGAAGCCGTCGAAGCCAAATAAACTGGGGCAGTTTCTGTTCGACCGGCAGCGTGAGGACGGAGGCTTCGTGGAGATCGCTCCGATGAAAAGCAGCGGCACGAATCCGACTGCTGCCGCGGCAGTGCTGCTGCGCCGTTTGGGCTTCGCCGACGAACAACTCACCGCTGACCTGCGCGATTTCTTGAAACAAGTCCGAGGCTCCGAAGGAGGCTTCCAAGCCAATACGCGGATCCCGTTTTCCGACGGACTGTCCACATTTACGGGCTTGTTGGTCGCTCAAGATTTCGGCCTGCTCGACTTACTCAATACCGGTTGTTTGGAAGCGTTCGTCACGCAACAACTCGAATTCCCGACCGGCGGCTTTCGCGGAGCGAGTTGGGATGAACAAGCCGATGTTGAATACACGTTCTACGGACTGGGAATCTTAGGTCTGCTGTGGTCGTAAACCTGTTGCTCAATTGGCCTGTTGACTAAATGTAGTCCAGCCTTTCCAAGGCTGGACATCTTGTGGAGAAACCTCGCCTACCCCATAAATATTGAGCCTCGGAGAGGCTCAACTCCATTAATGGAAATCCAATCCGCGCGGTTCGTTTGGAAAACCGTTTCATGGAACCCCGCCACAAGGTTGAACCAGTCGAGTCCAATCGCTAACTTTCCGCGTCCGCAATAGTCAGCTCGGTCGATTTCGTCTTAAGCTGAGTTGTCTGCGATTTCAAAATTGAGATTTCGAGGATACGTCCGTGCCTACTGAGACTCGTCGAACGCCGGCCTTCAGGCAACTCAATTCCCCAAATCATAAGACTTTCGTGCTGACCTCGGAGCAAGCCGCTCCGGCCACGAAGAAGTGGTTTGTCGTCGATGCCGATGGCCAAGTGGTCGGCCGTCTGGCGACGAAGATCGCCACCATCCTGATGGGCAAACACCGTCCGGAATACACGGCTCACGTCGATAGCGGCGACTACGTTGTCGTGGTGAACGTCGACCGAATCCGTTTTTCCGGAAAGCCAATGAGTCACCCGACGATTCCGTACTTCACCAAAAAGACGGCTCAAAAGACTTACCAATACTACACTGGCTTTCCCAGCGGACGCCGCGTGAAATCGGCGGAAGACCGACTGACCAATAAGCCTGACGATGTCCTCAAGCTGGCAGTGCAACGCATGTTGCCCAAGAATAAGCTCGGCCGACACATGCTCTTGAAATTAAAACTGTTTTCCGGCCCGACCCACGAGCATCAGGCTCAGCAGCCCGTTGATGTGCCAGATTACCTGTAAAGCGATTGTCTTTGACGTGATGTTTTCCATTCGATCGGTTTTCCCGGATTAGAGCATTTATGGATAATTCAGACCCGCAAACGTCTCCTGACACCGACGCTACTCCTGCGACCGAGTTGGCATCGGAGCTGACCTTGGGACAAGGGGGAGACTCTCCCGTTGTTAGCGAGGTAGTGGCGCCTCGGCTGCCGCAATTGGTTCGCGGCAAAATCGACAAGTTCGGCACCGCGTTGGGAACTGGCCGCCGCAAGACAGCGGTGGCCCGGGTTCGCCTCAAGGACGGAACCGGCCAGGTCACCATCAATGGACGTCCGCTGAATGAATACTGTGTTACCGACCGCGACCGAAATTCGGTACTAGCTCCGCTCAGGGCAACGGAAATGTTTGGCAAAGTCGACATTTCCGCGCGCGCCGAGGGTGGCGGGCCGACCGGCCAAGCGGAGGCCATGATGTTGGGCATCGCTCGTGCGTTGCAGGCCAAGAACCCGTTGCTGCACGGCGCTTTAGCCGACGGCGGCTATCTGACTCGCGACAGCCGCATGGTGGAACGCAAAAAGTATGGCCGCAAGAAGGCTCGCAAGAGCTTCCAGTTCTCGAAACGCTGACCATTGGGTCTCGTGGTTTTGGAGATTTCATTCGCCCCGTCGGGATCGTTCCCACGGGGCGAATTTGTTTTCCTGCTTGTCGTAGTGCAAGCTTCCAGCTTGTAACTTCCGGTCGGGAGGAACGGAGGCCGCCATGTTCGGACAACTGCTGCTTCCCGAACTGCGTGAGCTGATCCAACTCAACGACCAGGCCGGAATGCGTGAATTCCTGGAAGCTCTGCACCCGGCGAATTCGGCGGAGGTGTTGGAGCACGTCTCGCCACCGGAAGCCTGGACGGTGCTGGCCAACGCACCGTTTGAGCGGCAAGCGGAAATCTTCGGATACTTCGCGCCCACGTTGCAGGTGGAATTGGTCGAAAACGTTGATCGCGGGCATCTATCCAAGCTCATCGAGACGATGGCGCATGATGATCGCGCCGATTTGCTTGAGCGACTCGGCCCCGAACAAGTCGAGGCGCTGTTACCGTTAATGGCTCAGGCCGAACGCAACGACATTCGCCGCTTGTTGTCTTACCCAGAGGGCAGTGCCGGTTCGATCATGACGACCGACTACGCCTCTCTGCCGGAGAACATCACCGTTGCCGAGGCACTGGATCGGCTGCGCCGTCAGGCACCCGATCGCGAGACGATTTATTATGTCTACATTCTCGACGACGACCGTAAGCTGGACGGATTCATCACTCTACGGCAGTTGATTCTTGCGCGGCCGGCATCGCAGTTGGCCGATATCATGGGACGCGACGTCTTCGCCGTGCGAGTGGACGATGACCAAGAAAAGGTCGCTCAAGAAATGGCCAAGTACGACTTCCTGGCCTTGCCGGTTGTCGACAACCAGAACCGTTTGGTCGGCATCATCACCTACGACGATGTGATCGACGTGCTCCAAGACGAGGCGACGGAAGACGTCTATCGAGCGGGCGCCATGTCGCCTCTGGAAGACAGCTATTTGGAATCGCCGCTGAAGACGATCCTGTGGAAACGAGGCATCTGGCTCGTGGGCTTGCTCGCGACCGGCTTCCTGTCGGCGACAGTCCTGAAACATTTTCGCCCGAGTGCCGAGCAAATCGAATGGATGATGGTGTTCCTGCCACTGGTACTGGCCAGCGGCGGCAACAGTGGCTCTCAGTCGGCAACTTTGGTGATTCGAGCGATCAACATGGAATCGCTGTCCCGCCTGGAAAGCCGAAAGTTACTCTTCCGAGAACTGTTTATGGCCACGGCTCTGGGCGGGGTCTTGATGCTTGAAGCGTTCCTGCTGGCCATGTTTCTGGAACATCCCTCCAAAGCAATGGTTGTTGGATTGACAGTCTTCCTGCTGGTCTGGATGGGAGCGGTCGCTGGGGCGTTGCTGCCTCTGTTGTTCAAACGCTTAGGCATGGATCCGGCGATGATGTCCAATCCGCTGATCGCCGCCTTTGTCGACGTCACTGGCGGCGTCATCTACTTCAATATCGCGCGACTGATCATCCTGTGAATTGTCGGCGAGTGGCACCGGAGATGGTGTCAGTTTTTTGGATGAAACATCAGAGAAGTTGAAACTGAGTTGGGAAGCAGTCAACAAAGTTTTGTGACTTTCTGTTGTTTCATTTTCCATCCAACAGTTTTTCATCCTCTTCATCCCGACTTCTTGATTCTTGCGATGCGGGATGCGATTCCGGAACAACGTTCACGGTACTGGATCGGGGTGACTCAAAGACTGGCATACAAATCGCGATGCAGGCACGTGCGAACTTAATTGCGGCTTCCGAAATGTTTTAGTGTCACTGAATGGCGACAATCCGTTATCCTTGAGGTGACAGTGCAGAAATCTCGGAGCCATTCGCGACACTGGCAGGATGTAATCTGGGGACAACCCATCAATCAATAAGAGGAGTACCGATTATGGACACGCGGGGCAGATCGATTCGATTGGGATTTTTAACATTTTCAGCAGCGGTGGCAGCGATTCTCTTTCTCGATGTTGCCACACCGTCTGCACAGGAGGCCGCAGTTGGGCCGCCGGATGGTATCGAAGTGCTGGTGCGTGGACCGATTCATGAAGCGTTCGCGGAGCCGGTCGTGTTCGATCCCACTCCGGGCGCGATCGTTCCAGCGGAACCACCCGCAGCGATCGAAGAGCTTCCGAGCGAACAATCTTTGGCGGGCGACAATGTCGCCTGGATTCCCGGCTACTGGGCCTGGGATCTTGATCGGAATGATTTCATTTGGGTCAGCGGATTCTGGCGGACCCTGCCTCCAGGCCGACAATGGGTGCCGGGCTATTGGATGAGTTCCGCCGGCAGCTCGCGGTGGATTTCAGGTTTTTGGACGTCAGCGGATGACGACGAGATTGAGTACTTGATGACCCCGCCCCAGACTTTGGAGCAAGGTCCGAGCACGCCCGCTCCTTCGGTGAATCACTTCTGGGTCGGCGGTTGCTGGTATTGGCGAGACGCTCGGTACGTCTGGCGGCCAGGTTACTGGACCCCGATCCAAACGGACTGGATTTGGGTTCCGGCTCACTATGTTTGGACGCCACAGGGTTGCGTCTTCGTGGCCGGTTATTGGGATCATGCTCTCCCGCAGCGCGGACTGTTATACGCCCCCGTGTGCTTCCATCAAAACGTTTACCGGCAGCCGAGTTTCTTCTACACGCCTCGTCTTTGCATCGACGTCACTCTGCTGACGAATCATTTCTTCGTTTCGTCGGGATATCAACACTACTACTACGGCGACTATTACCAGGCGAGCTACTTCAACAGCGGGATTCAACCGTGGTACACCTTCCACAATCAGCGGGGCGGTTACGATCCCATCTTTGTCTACCAGAGCCATCAACATCGAAATGATCGAGATTGGGAGCAGAGGCTGCATCGCGACTATGAGCACCGTCGAGACCACGAGGATGCTCGTCCGCCGCGAACATTCGCGGCGCTGACCGCACGTGACACAGGCAATCAGGAACACGATCGTGACATTCATAAGGCGAGCCTGGTCAAGTCCGTCGAAAGCTTCTCCGCCAACCCCGACTCGAAGATTCGTTTGCGAAAGATCGAAGGACAGCATCGCGATGAGATCAATAAGCACGCGAAAGAAACGGTTCATTTCTCGGAACAACGCCGAGACCTCGAAAAGAAGGGTGCGGCCGGAAGTTTCGCCGCAGCAGATAACCGCGATGATGATGACAAAAAGGAGAGGCCGGCTCGTGAAGGCACAAAAGACAAACCATTCGCTGACGGAGCGAAGGACAAGCCGGAGGTCGAAGGCCGCCGCGCGCGTGTGGCTTTACCGAAGTCTCTCGTGGCCGCACCAAATACCGTGAAGAATAAATCCGCCAGCAGGGACGACGGAAAGTCCACTGGCGGCTCAGGGTTGAAGAGGGATCTCAACCCCTCGCCAAAAGTAATGGACAATGTCGACAAGGGCCGCAATGCGGACAACGCGCGCGGCGCCGACAAAGATCGCGGCGCCGACAAGGATCGCGGTGACAGGCGGTCGAGAGGGAACGACGACGATTCCCCGAAACTCTCTTCGCCGAAGGCAACCTTCAAAGCGCCGGAGCAAACATCCAAGCCACCGAAAATGGAAAAAAGAGAAATTCCATCACCTAAGCAAGACAGCGGCCCCAAGCCGAAGTCGGACCCGAATCCGCGTCCGAAACAGGAAATCGATCGCCCCTCGAAACCAGAACCGCGGCCCACTCCGAAAGTGGAGAATGCTCCACGACGAAAAGAGGAGAACAATCGGCCTTCAAAGCCGGATAAGCCGGACTCCGACCGTCCATCAAAACGGGAAGGTAAAGGAAAGGACAAATAGATAGCGCGGCCGAGCCGCAAATCCGAAAACCAAAGAACCAAATCCGAAAGAAACACATCGCCCGAAATCCGAACGGCTACTTGCCGCGACTGATGATGTGGATGCCGGTTTTCGCCTGGGACTCATTTCAGATTTTGTGTTTCGGATTTCCTTTGGATTTGGTTCTTCGGATTTAGGATTTTGTGTCAGAAAAACAACGTCTTCGGCCTTAACGATATAGCGCGGTGAAACCGTAATAAGGAAGTCTCGCTTCGCGAAAGGAACCCATGCCCGAACTCTCTTGACCTCAACTTCGTTTTTTAGCCCTTCAACAGCTTTTCGAACCCCCGCCCTGCTCGTGACGATTGGCGTTCGCAATTTGAGTTTCCAGTGACGCCCGTAATGCACTATGCTCCCGCCTCTCTTCGCGGGGATGTCCGGCGAACGGGATGTTCGGACTCGTGTACGACTTGGCCAAAGGATTGGCGATGTACAAGCTGTTGCTCAGCGTGCGGTATTTACGGACGCGGTTTATCGCATTTGCCAGCATCATTAGCGTGATGCTGGGTGTGGCCACGATGATTGTGGTCAACAGCGTCATGTCGGGCTTCGGCACTGAAATGCGCAACCGCATTCATGCCATCTTGGCCGATACCGTCATCGAAACGCTCAGTTTGGACGGCGTGCCGGACCCTGAAAAGTGGATGCAAGTCATTCGCGAGGTTGGCGGCGATGACGTCGTTGCGATGGCCGCGACCGTCGAAGTCTATGGCATGATGACCTTCGACTATCGCGGGCAATCGGTGACTAAAACGGTCACACTGATCGGGATGATACCCGAAGAAAAGTCGGCGGTTTTTCCGAACGACAGTTCGTTCCAAAAGTGTCTCGACAGTTACACCGCGATTCGCGAGCACGGGAAGCTGGTCCGTCGTCCCTTGCGCGGCGAAGAAGTTCCTCCCGGCTGGCAACTAACGGCCGAAGCAACCACTTACCGGCGTGATTTGATCGAACGTCAGCGGCTGTTTCTGGAACAACACAAATCGGAACACGACGACTCGTCCAGCGAACCGGGAACAATGAATGAGAGCGGTCCATTCGATTCGCCGGACGTGAAAGCGAAGACCGAAACAGCGCCGGACTTCGCGACGAGTTCGCCAAAAACAGTTGAAGTTGATCAGACCGCGCCGCATCCGGCGCGGCTGATCGTCGGTGGCGGGCTGATTGAATTCTTGTACGACGATCACGAGACCGGGCTGACGAAAGTCATGCGGATGATCCGACCTGGCGACGACGTGATGATCAGCACTATCTCGTCCGGCCGCCCTGAACCCTGCCGCTTTCACGCCACCGTGGTCGATGTCTTCAAGAGCGGCATGAGCGAGTACGACAGCAACTTGGTCTTCTGCAATATCGAGGAACTGCAACGCGCCCGCGGCATGATCGATCCAGCGAACGGCGTCGGTGCGATCACTTCGATTCAGGTCAAACTGAAGAACTACGACCGCTCTGGCGAGGTGGTTAAGCGTCTGCAAGCCGCCTTGCCACCGGGGCTGTTTTCGGTCCGCACCTGGGAACAAAAACAAGGTCCGCTGCTGGCCGCCGTCGAGATCGAAAAAGCGATTTTGAACGTGCTGTTGTTCTTGATCATCGCGGTTGCCGGTTTCGGCATCTTGGCCATCTTCTACATGATTGTGGTTGAGAAAACGCGAGATATTGGCATCCTCAAGGCTTTAGGAGCGAACTCCCGCGGCATCATGACTATCTTTCTTTCCTATGGTTTGGCACTGGGCATCGTTGGCAGTGGCGTCGGGGTGGGTCTGGGATTGCTCGTCGTGTACTACATCAACGAGATCGAAGCGGGACTGACCTGGATCACCGGCCGCAAAATTTTTGATGAGACGATCTACTACTTCCCCAAGATTCCGACGGATGTCAGCTTCACGATGGTTGTCTCAGTCGCGCTCGCGGCCATGACGATCGCGGTACTGGCCAGTGTCTTGCCCGCTCGCCGAGCGGCTCGGCTGCATCCGGTCGAAGCCTTGAGATATGAATAGTTGCGTAGTGCAAGCTTCCAGCTTGCAGGCGATGAAAGCTCTGTGTTGGGACAAGGCAAGTTGCAAGCTGGAAGCTTGCACTACGGAAAACGGAGGCCATCATGCCTGAATTGCTCAGCTTGAATGAAGTGCCGATGACGCGGCCTACTCGAACGATGCTCACTCAACCCACGCATTTGGCGGCGGTAGCTCTGGAAAAGTCGTATCGGAAAGGGCCACTGAAAATTCCCGTCCTACGCGGTGTCGAGATCAGCGTTCGCAAGGGGGAGTTCTTGTCGATCGTCGGTCAATCGGGATCGGGCAAGAGTACGTTGCTGCACGTCATGGGATTGCTCGATTCCCCCAGCGTTGGCGAAGTGCTGCTCGATGGCGACCGCATTGATGACCTGCCGACGACAACTCGCGATGAACTGCGGAACCGGGTCTTTGGATTTGTCTTTCAGTTTTATCACCTGCTGCCGGAATTGAGCGTTCTGGAAAACGTACTGACTCCCCTGATGATCCGGCATTCATTTTTGAGCTACTGGGGCCGTCGCCACGAATTCCGCGAACAGGCGTGCGAGATTCTGGAAAAGGTCGGCTTGACGCATCGGCTGAAGCACAAGCCCAGCGAACTCTCTGGCGGCGAAATGCAGCGAGCCGCGATCGCACGAGCATTAGTGGCGAAGCCCGAAATTCTGTTGGCCGATGAGCCGACCGGAAACCTGGATGCGGGCACGGGGCAGGAGATCATGGGCCTGCTGCGAAACCTCAATGAGCAGGAGGGGCTGACCATCGTGTTGGTCACGCACGACGAACAGTTGGCACGATCGGCCCATCGCATAGTCCGGTTGAATGAAGGCCGTCTGGAAATCCTCAGCGATGCCGCGTGAAGTTTGTGGCGGCCGCTTTTCTTTCGTCCAGCCGGTTTCTAACTTCATGCGTTCCCGGCGAGCGGGGGGTGTGAACCCTCCGAGTTCTCTCCGGTGAGAGTTCGTGTTTCGGTGGGCAACAGACAAAGACTCGGAGGGTTCACCCCCCCGCTCGCCGGGTCAGTTACTGTTTGACGGAATCCAGTTCATGAAAATCTATCTCAGCGGAAAGCTCGTCGACAAAGAGCAAGCGGTTGTCAGCGTGTTCGATCACGGTCTGCTGTATGGCGACGGAGTCTTTGAGGGAATCCGCGTCTACAGTGGGAACGTCTTCCTGCTAAAAGAGCACATCGAGCGGTTGTACGAAAGCGCGAAGGCCATCCGGCTGATCATCCCTCTCTCGCCGGCCGAGATGATCCAGGCGACGAAGGATACGGTTGCGGCCAACAACATCGGCGACGGTTACATCCGTTTGCTCGTGACGCGCGGGGCGGGGTCGCTCGGTCTGGACATCCGCAAGACCAGCCATCCGCAGACCATCATCATCGCCGACACGATCACGCTCTATCCGCGTGAAATCTACGAAAACGGGATGAACCTGATCACGGCCAGCACAATTCGGAATCATCCGGGTGCGTTGCCAGCGCGGATCAAGTCGCTGAATTACCTCAACAATATCCTGGCTAAGATCGAGGGAACCGACGCCGGTACTGTTGAGGCTTTGATGTTGAATCACAAAGGAGAAGTCGCCGAATGCACCGGCGATAACATCTTCATCATCAAGCAGGGGGTGCTGAAAACGCCCCCTCCCGATGCGGGAATTCTAGAAGGGATTACACGCAATGCCGTGCTGCGACTCGCGAGCGAGGCGGGCATTCCGACGCAAGAGACCACACTCATCCGCCACGATCTGTACGTCGCCGATGAGATGTTCCTCACGGGCACGGCCGCCGAGGTTGTTCCCGTCGTCAGCCTGGACGGACGCACGATCGGCGATGGCAAGCCCGGCTCAATCACGCGCCGCTTGCTGGGACTGTTTCACGAATTTACGCGCCGAGCCGACTGAGCACGTTCAGGCGGAATCGGCCGCGCCGCTGGAACCGATCTCCGGCTGGACTTCGGATGGTGGTTCGCGGCGATCTCGCGGAACAATCTGGCTATCGCGATCGTATTTAGGCTGCGTCTCCGAGCGAGGACTGAGAATGGCGAACAACAAGAACACCATCCCCAAGATGCCGACCGCTAACCAAATCAAACTCCACTCGATTCCCTGAGACGGCAGCATCCCCCCCTGACGAGGAGCCTCTGTGTCTTGAGATTGTCCTTGCATGGCCATAACCAAATACTCCTGCCGAATCCATGCGGATCCGACGCATTCCATCGGAGGTGGGTGAAAAAGCCGACGGTTTGGCCCAATAGTCGGCTGGTGGGAAACGTGATTACTATCTCCAAGTCGTGAGCCAATGCAATGATGGCCGATGAACTGTCAATAATTTTCGCGGCAATCTGTGCGACAATCGGCAGATCGTAGCGATTGAAACGATCGTATGAATCGTGTCACGGGCCGGTGGTTCTAAAACTGTGAAAGGTGAGTGAGATATGGCGCGAGCATTGAGGAACTTCGTTTGTAGCCCGAGCCCTTGTGGCTCGGTCGATTCGGTTGTTTCCGCGAAACATCGCGACCAAAAGGGGCTGACCTCCAAAATTGAGGTATTGCTGTTATGTGCGTTGCTGTCGTCCGTTTTTGCTTGGAAGGCGATCGATGCGGAGGACGGTCAGCCGGCAACCGCAGCCAAACCCGCGGCAAAAGTGGCCTTAGCCCAGTTTCAGGATTTGGTCGGAGGCTGGGTCGGCACAGGACAGCCGAAGCGTGGCTCGGCCACCGGAGCATGGCGTGAGAAGGCCGAATGGCGCTGGAAATTCGATGGCGATCAAGTCGCGCTGGAATACGCTGTCGAAGAGGGCAAGTTGTTGAAGTCCGCGCGGCTCACCTTTGATCCCGCGACGAAGTCGTTCCGGCTGAAATCGGAAGAACCGGCCGAGGGCAAAGACGAGATCATCGACCGTGACTACGAAGGGACGATCAGTGACAAGAAACTGGTTTTCGAAACGTCCGCAAAAGAGGGTGCCGAAGTTCGGCGGATCACGGTCACGCGACTCAATGAGAAGCGGACATTGGTGCTGTTTGAGCGCAAGGCGCCTTCGCAAAACTTCTATTCACGGATCGCCGAGGTCGGCTACACACGGGAAGGCACCCGGCTGGCCGAATCCGATCAGACCGGTCCCGAATGCGTTGTCACCGGCGGCGCGGGAACGATCAAAGTGACTCACAAAGGAGAAACCTATTGGGTCTGCTGCAGCGGCTGCCGCGACGCCTTCAACGACGATCCAGAAGGGATCCTGGCCGACTACAAAAAGAAGCTCGCAGATCGGAAGGCCAAGAAGTAGAACGGGCGGTCGGGAATTGATCGTTGGTTATTGGTTCTTGATCATTGGTCATTTGTTTTGCGGATAACCAATGATCAACGACCAATGATGACGCAACCGATAAAAGTCCGATCCGCCGTGGGGCAGGTTTTCAACCTGCCTGTGTTTCACGGCATTCCAGGCAGGT
>JAYVSP010000469.1:0-16506 GCA_043775215.1 Planctomyces sp.
TCGGCGACCATCAGATTTGTGGTAGTTGCAAATCGGATGGCCACTACAGCATTGCAAAAGTCCCTTGGTTTTAGGGGGTTCAACCTTGAAAAGGGGGTGAGGAAGTCGCCAGACTTCGGATCTGAACTCTGGCGAGTTCAGCGACATCAGACAGTTATTGATACGCTAAGCGTCGAACTGGTCGGTGGGTGAACTCTGCGAGCATTTCAGCCTTCGCCGCCCAAGGTCAGATCGTAGGCCGACGTGACCAGCCTCTGTTCGCTGTCTCGGTGCTGCTGCACGTTTTCGATCCAGCGTTCCAACTGCGGTTTCACTTCGGAAACGATGTACTCGAACGACATCTCTTGCAGAATACGGTCGCGTAGATCGATCAACTTGGTATAGAGGTCGCCATGCTGGCTGTGTAGCCGTTCGACTTCGTCTGACCAATTGGGAAACTGCTCGCAGACATCGGCGAGATAGCCACCCTGGTCCTCGAACTCAAACTCGTTCGGCAACAGATCGAGCAATTCATCCAGAACCGCCAGCAACCAACGGCGTGTTTCCTCGTCCGGTGTTTCTTCCAACAAATCACGAAGGTCACCGATGAGCAAGTATTCCAGAACAGAGTACCGCGTGTAGGCATCGGAAGACGGGATGGGTCGAGCAATAGACATGTGGCTTCCTTTCACACTTGAAGAAACCAGAACTCTCTTCAATCGAGAGATTCCAGTCAGGGAGAAGTGATCGCTGGGAAAGATGCCGCTTGCTGTGACTGGAGATAAACGCAATTGGGATTCGGCATCCGCGCGGTGTTGTGTGATCCGCCCATGATACTCAGACAGTCCACAACTGCAATAACTTTCTGAGAAAGTTGGCAGCCGAGCGACGATCAATTACCTTCGCCCGTGTTGTCAGTGCATTTCTATTTCCGCCGGAAGGAATCCACGATGTTCAATCTTCGAGTTCGTTCTGTGTGCTGGTTGCTGGTGTTGCTGGCCGTCTGGCTGTTATCTCCGCTCAACCTGTCGGCGCAAACTGTCGCTCGCTGCGGCAACGGATGGCTCGAATTGATTGATGGCTACCCGGTGCTGCACCTGAAAGGGACGCCGCGCGAGATGGGCTTTCAGCATGGAGCACTGCTCCGCGACAAAGTCGCCTCGAACATGCACAACCTTCTGGACTTGAAGGGTGATGCAACGCTGGTGGACTTCGGACCGGTGAAGGTCAAGCCGCGGCAAGCGATTGAGTCGATCATCGAAATCCAAAAGAAGTTCGTGCCCCAAAAGTACTTTGACGAGTTGGAGGGCTTGGCCGCCGGCTCTGGCTTGAAGGTCGCAGACGCGCGGGCCGCGAACTTCATCCCGGAGATGTTTCATTGCAGCGGCTTCGCGATCGCGAACTCGGCCACGAAAGACGGCACGCTGTATCACGGCCGAGTGCTCGACTACGCCACCGACTGGGGCCTGCAAGAGCACGCTGTGCTGATCGTTGCCGAGCCGGACGGCGGCATTCCGTTCGTCAACGTGTCGTATGCCGGGTTCATCGGTTCGGTGACCGGCATGAACGCCGAACATGTCTCCGTCGGTGAAATGGGCGGCGGCGGACTCGGCTTCTGGACCGGCGTGCCGATGTCGTTTCTCGTCCGCGAGGTCTTGGAAAAAGGCAAAGACCTCGACACGGCGATCAGCATCTTCCGAGACAATCGCCGCACCTGCCAATACTTTTACGTCGTCGCCGACGGCAAGACGAATCGAGCGGTCGGTATGGAAGCGTCCTGGAATGTCTTCTCATTGGTGAAGCAAGGCGAGTCGCACCCGCTGTTGCCGACCGCCGTCAACGACTGTGTGCTGCTGTCGGCCGGAGACCGCTACAAGCAGTTGGTGACGCGGACACAAGCCGGTCACGGCCAGTTCACCGCCGAGTCCGCGCGCGATCTGATGTGCCGCCCGGTCGCGATGAAATCCAACTTACACAATGTCTTGTTCGAGCCGAAATCCACGAAGTTCTGGGTCGCGAACGCGAGTGCCGACAAGAAGCCTGCCGCCGAGCAAAAGTACTTCGCGTTCCAACTCAGCGAATTGCTCAAGCGACAGCCCGAACTGAGCAGCCCAGAGATCCCGCTGGCGGCGCAGTGACGCAATCCAATACAGTGATTGCATTGGAACGGCAAGATTCTTCGAGGGGCGTATTATGAAAACGCATATTCTGGACACCTCTGCCAGCAAGATCTCGGTCAAAGATTTCTTTGACCAATACGCCGACGAGACCGTCGAGGTCATTGACTCCGACGGTGTTGTTCTCGCTCACATCTATCCGGTTGATCGGAAGCAGGCCGAACTCTTCGAGTACCACAAAAAAGCCATGCTGAGCGACCCGGAACATCTTCGCTCAATGCAAGAAATGGCAAAGTGCCAACAGCCGGCAAAGACGACATCGGAAATTAAACAACATCTCATGTCATTGACTGCCGAGCCATGCGTTTCACCCTAACTTGGACCGACGAAGCAGAGACTCAACTGGCCAACACATGGCTCGATCTCGAACCGAGTCATCGTCTGCGCTTCACGCGATGTATTGATGAAATCGAGGCGGGACTGCGCGAAAATCCGCATCTCAAAGGCGTCAAATTGCAGGGCTTCGAACCTTTGCGAACGTACTTTGCTGAACCACGCCGTGGAGAGGATTCTGTGGGTGTTTTCTTCGTTGTGTTCGAGATGGACCGTTTGGTCCAAATCCACGGCATTAAGATTCTTCCCGCACGCGACGTCATGACTCAGTGATTCCCCTTGAATTGTCAGCACGCAAGATTTGAGCATGGAAACGATTGTTTCGGGAACTCCAAGCATTCGGCGCCCCTTCGACTAGTCAAAGCCGCATCCACGCCGACGCCAAGTATTTCGGCAAGTCGGACGCGATCAGTCCCGGCTGCGACAACTCCGCCGCCGCGAGATCGCCGGCAAGGCCATGCAGATGTGCTCCGAGTTGCGCGGCCTCGAACGGCGACAGGCCTTGGCCGAGCAGTGCGGTGATGAGGCCGGTGAGCACGTCTCCAGTGCCGCCGGTGGCCATGCCGCTGTTGCCGGTGCGATTGATGGCCACTCGGTCGCCGTCGGTGACGATCGTCTGCGGACCTTTCAAGAGCACGATCACGTTGTGAGCCGCGGCGAATTCGGCCGCAAGTTCGGTTCGCAGGCTTTGTACGCGAGCGATGTCCGTCCCCAGCAGGCGAGCGAACTCTCCCGGATGTGGAGTGAGAATGCGGCGGCCGATCGACTGCAATCGTCCGGTGGCTCCAAAGCAACCTGGCTGCTTCGCGGCCAGCACGTTCAGAGCGTCCGCATCAACGACCATCGGTTGTGGCAGCTCGGCATAGAGCGTCGTCACGATCGTCACCGCGTCGTGCGAAGTTCCTAGTCCAGGGCCGAGAGCGATCGCATCCTTGCCAACGCACGCTTGCCGCAGTCCCGCCAGACCGCTCGCCGAAACGCCCCCATGCTCCGCGTCGCTCGCCAGCGGAATCGTGAGATAGGACGGCTCAATCGCCGCGACGATCGGCACAATTTCGCTCGGCACCGCGACATACACCAAGCCCGCGCCGCCGCGCAGTGCGCCGAGTCCCGCAAGGCTCGGCGCGCCCGACATGCCGCGGCTGCCGCCGATAATGAGCACTCGGCCAAATGTCCCTTTGTGGCCATCGGACGGCCGAGCAGGTGGAGGCGGAAGCGCATCAATGAGGTGCATATCGAATCTCAAATCTCCGTGTGGCTCAAGGGGTCGGGAGTCTTTTTCAGGTCGGCGTCAACTTGCGTTCGTAGGTCTTGCGGCAACATCGCCGACCTGAAAAAAACTCCCGACCCCCTCGCCCGCCGATTTCTGTTTCGCAATCAATCCCGCGATATAGCCCGCTTTGAAGCCGGCGTCGATGTTCACGACGGCCACATTTGCAGCGCAACTATTGAGCATTCCCAGTAGTGCGGCGATGCCGCCAAACGATGCTCCGTAGCCGACGCTCGTGGGAACCGCGATGACTGGACAGGAAACGTGGCCACCGACGACGGACGGCAACGCCCCTTCCATGCCCGCGATGACGATGACAGCGTCGCAATCTTGAAGCTGCGGCACGACCGCCAATAACCGCTGCGGCCCGGCCACGCCCACGTCTTCAATCCGCTCGACGGCACAGCCCATCCAGCGCAGTGTTTCGATCGCTTCTTCCGCAACCGGCCGATCCGCCGTGCCCGCTGTGACGACGGCCACTTTGCCGTGTGGGGCAGGTTTCCAACCTGCCCGATCCGACACTTCAATGATCGCGTCCGATTTGAGATCCGCAGTGGAACCGGGCAGGTTGGAAACCTGCTCCACGCGGATCGTCCGCGCGACGGGATTATGCACAGCTCGCGGAAAGCGGAGCCGCACGGCGGCCGCCTGATCCGGTGAGGCGCGCGTTCCGAACGCCTCCTGCCCAGCCTCGACGAGTGCGGCGAAAATTTCGGCGACCGATTCCGGTGTCTTACCTTCGCAGAAGACAACTTCTGGAAATCCACAACGGCGCTGACGGTCAAGGTCGACACGGGCAGATTCGGTGATGGCAGTGGTTGAAGTCATTGCGGGGGATTCTATCGCTGCGATCGGCCTCACGCAGCCAAAGGGGTCGTGCGTTCAACGTCACGCAGCCGAGCAGCAGAGGTCGGCCTGCTCGTGCCATTCGTGGGCGATGTGTTGCATCAGCAGGGCACAGTCGAACTCGATCGAGCCTTTCGGAAACAGTGATTCGTTCTCGAAAAAGTTGGAACGCACCTCTTCGACTGCCAATGCTTCCGCACGCCAGTTCTGGCAGCGCAGTTCGAGTCCCTGAAATCGAGAGGCCGCGGGAGTGGCCGAGTATCCCAACGCGCCCGCCTCGAAAAAACGGGAAGCTTCGTCGAGCGATCGAAAGACCGAAGTCGTCGGCCATTGGTTGGTCAGATGCCCGCGAACGGTCATGTCCGTCTCGTTGTCGTCGCTGCGCATGGCGACGGCGAATTGGTCCGCCGACTCATGCACAGTAAACGCGGCATGATGGTGGAAGCCGGGAAACAGGCGTCCGCCCGCTAGCGTGTTGAGCCACGAGTTTGTGTCACGGCGACGGACATAAACCCCCTCGCGGGTCGTACCGCTTTCATCCCATTCGACTGCCGTTCGGTGAGCCGCGTTCTCAGACGAAATGCCGATCCAAGCCGGAAGAAACGCCGGACGGAGTTGCTTCAGACGGATCAAACAAATACCAACGAGTCCGACGCCGCGAAACAGCTTTGGCCGAAACGGCGGCGGCAGCATCAGGGTTAATAGGGTGGGATCGACTCGGTAGTTGACCAGAATGCGGCGGTCGATGACACCGCGAATGACAGGCAGTCGCATGGCTTGCCTCGCTGTTGCCAAGTGTGTTTCGCGAAACCGTGGTTTGTTGGCGATCGTAACCACTCCGCATACGATGCGAACCCCTCGCCCATAACATTAACCCGAAGCGTGAGCGAGGGCGAACGCTTCACAGGATTCCTTTCGCGGCCATGCACTGTGAAGCCCTCTCCCTCACTGACACTTTTTGAAGTTGCGCAGTCTTGTTTTTCGCCCCTACAGGGCTTGCCACGTTTTGTCCGTCAAACCCAGGGCGGCGCTACGCGGCTGACGCCGCTCCGCTCTGCCCTTGTATCTTTTCACAGACACAGAAAACTGGGCTATCGAGTTTTTGCCCTTTGGGCCAGGACAACAGCGCAACTTCTAAATTGACGTTTCGGGTTACTTGAACACCCGACCTCGCCCGCAAAACACAAAGGTCTGAAATGTCGCCCGAACGATTTGTGACTCGGCAAGAGAATCTGTTGACGCTGATCCGCGAGGCCGAAGTCGATGCCTTGCTGGTGGTCGGCGTCGAGAATGTCAGCTATCTGACCGGGTTCTCCGGCGACAGCAGCGTGCTGCTCATCGGGCCGAGCGTTCGACTGATGATCTCGGACAGCCGGTATCAAACGCAGATTGCCGAGGAATGTCCGGGACTGGAAGCGGACATTCGCACTCAGAAGACGAAACAGCCGGATCAGATTGCGGGCCTGGTCGCGAAAGCTCGGCCGGGCAAGCTGGCGATTGAGTCGCACATCGTGACCGCCGATGAATTCGCCAAGCTGCAAGATTCCATCAGCAGCACCGACGCTGGCAAGTCGATCGAGATCAAACCGTTGGCTGGCGCAGTCGAAAGGTTGCGGCAGGTCAAAGATGACGATGAGGTGGCGGAGATTCGGCGGGCGATCCAGCAGGCGGAGCGCGGGTTCGCGATGCTCCGAGCGATGCTGACGGGCGACATGACCGAGCGGCAGGCGGCTCACGAGTTGGAGCACGCGATGCGGCGGTTCGGGGCGGACCGAGCGGCCTTCGATCCGATTGTCGCGGTCGGGGACCGCTCCGCGTTGCCGCACTATCGGCCGGGGGAGCGGCGGATCGCGGAGGCTCCCTTCGTGCTGATCGACTGGGGCGCTGCGACTCCGCGAGGCTATCGCAGTGACTTGACCCGTGTGTTAGTGACCGGTAATTTCCCCGCGAAACTTCAGGAGCTTCATGGAGTTGTGTTAAAAGCACAGCTCGCCGGCATCGCGGCCATCCACCCCGGAGCGAAACTCTTCGACGTGGACGCAGCGGCTCGCCGGGTGATTGAGGAAGCCGGCTTCGGCCCCTTCTTCGGTCATGGTTTGGGACACGGTATCGGACTGCAGATCCACGAAGACCCTCGGATCAACAGCATCGCCGAAGGTGAGCTGCAACCCGGAAACGTCATCACCGTCGAACCGGGTATCTACCTGCCCGACTTCGGCGGCGTGCGGATCGAGGACGATGTGTTGGTCACGCCAGACGGCTATGAGGTTCTGTCGAGTTTGGGAAAGGAACTTGGTTGAGAGCGCGGTTGGCGAATAGACTGTGAATTGAACCGGCGAAGTGGCAAGCCCAACTTCAAACTTCCCCCTTCGTTAGCCGTCATCCGGGAGCGAAATCATGGCAGTCATCGTGGTTGACGATCAGCAACGCCAAACAATTCTTGAGGCCAAGGGCGACGTGGTGCTTCGTGATCGAGAAGGACGTTACCTCGGACATCTGACCGACGCGTTCACGGCAGATGTCAGCGGTATCACTCCAGAGGATATCGAGATCGCGAAACGGCGCCGGGCTTCGAATGCGCCGCGACTTACAACACCAGAAGTCTTGGCACGACTTCGACAACTCGGAGAGAGCCAACGATGAGGTTCACGGTCGTGTGGGAACCTCAGGCATACGAGGATTTGGCCGCCGTCTGGTTGAATGCCGTTGATCGTGAAAAGATTGTTTTTCTGGCGGAATCGATCGACCTTGAGTTGACCGTCGATCCGTTCTGGAAAAGTACTGAATTGAGTGAAGGATTAAGGGCACTCAATTTGCCCCCCCTGAAAATTCTCTTTTCAGTGAACGTGGAAGACCGGCTCGTGGATATTGAGCGGATCATTCGCCTTTCCGAGTGAATCCACAACGAAAGCGGCGATGACCCGCCGCACTCCCAAATACTGAAAAACATGGCCATCAAACGACAAGGCAGACCGCGCATGGCAGAAAAACCGCAATCGACGGGGTCGTTCGATCTCGAACGAGTTCGCGAACTCATCGAGATGATGGAAAAGCACGGCGTCACGGAAGTGAACCTGCGCAAAGCCGACGAACGCTGGGTGCTCCGACGCGGCCCGGCCGAGGTCATCAACATGATGGCTCCCGGCGGTTACGCGCCGCAGCCGAGTTACTCTCCGCCGCCGCAGGCTCTCCATGCGCCCGCGCCGCAAGCGGCGGCTCCGGCTGCGGACGGCCCGGTGATCAAGAGCCCGACTGTCGGCACGTTCTATCTTTCTCCGACGCCGACCGATCCGCCGTTCGTGAAAGTCGGCTCGACGGTGAAGGCCGACACGGTCGTCTGCATCATTGAGGCGATGAAAGTCTTCAACCAAATCCCCGCCGAGATCTCCGGCACGATCACCGAAGTCCTGGTCAACAACGGCGACGCCGTAGAATACGGACAGCCGCTGTTCCGAGTGAAGCCGTAGGATTTTTCACGAGTTGCGTTCGGGGAAACATGACGTGTCGATTGCCGCGATCATCTCGAAGCTCGACATGAATCGTGTTCGCGAGCACTTCCTCCTCCGTGAGGCAATTCATGTTGAGTTGAATTCTCTCTTTGAGGCAGGCGATATCACGAAGTTTGCGCAACTCGCACTTGGTATCTCAAATCACGCATTTGTTGCTCAAGCACGGCGGCGTCATTGCTTCTGCGAATGAAGAACTGGCGCTGTACCGCGACGGAGAATCAGATTCTGCAATGGCCTACCAAATTTGGCGGTACATTTATTTGGCGTTGGAAGATCGCATGGCCGAACTCATCGGCCATGCCGCAACTACTGCGGCTGAGCAGCACGTCGCGACGGGACATCTGAAATTCTTGTGGGCGGATTGCGTTGCCAACGAACTCTACGAACAATTCGCCGACAAGCGAAAATAACGGAATCCAGTGGAGTCCCAGTAATGCCGAATCCATTTCCTGGCATGGACCCGTATCTCGAAGGTCCGATGTGGTCCACGGTCCATTCCAACTTTATTGAGCAGATGGCGTGGCAGCTTTCTCCGCAGTTGCGGCCGAAGTACCGCGTGATGACGAACCAGCGAGTCGTTCTGACACGGCCCGATCCGATTGAACTCGCACCATTACGGACGCGATACCCGGATGTCGGGGTGTACGAATCAGGCGAGGCTGGCACAAACGTCGAGCCCGATTCCGAAGTGTTGGTGGCTCCGCTGACGTTTCGGGCCTTGATGCCGGAAGCTGTCACACAGACGTTTCTAGAAATCCAAACGACCGACTCGCAATCACTCGTCACTGCGATCGAGTTGCTATCTCCGACGAACAAACGAGGCGATGGCCTCAAAGAGTTTCGCAACAAGCGTCAAGAAATCCTCGCGGGACCGGCGCACTATCTGGAGATTGACCTGCTGCGAATTGGCGAGCGATTTCCCGTGTTACAAGTCCTTCCCTCTGTCGCGTATTTCGTTTTCTTAAGTCGTGCCGGGCGTCGTCCGCGCACCGAAGTGTGGCCGATCGCCGTGGAACAGCCGTTGCCGAAAGTGCCTGTTCCGCTACTTCGCGGCGATGTCGAAGTCACACTCGATCTGCAAGCGGCGTGGAATGCGATTTACGAACACTACGGCTACCACGACCCGGCCAACCATATTGGACAACCTGTCGTGCCACTCTCGGCCGAACAACAGGCGTGGGCAGATGAGTGTCTGCGCACGGCCGGTCTGCGAACCTAATTCCTCCAAACCATCAACCACCGAGTCACCTGAATGTTTCAACGCATCCTGATTGCCAACCGAGGCGAGATCGCCTTACGAGTCATCCGCGCGTGCAAGGAACTCGGTATCGAGACCATCGCCGTGTTCAGCGAGGGGGATCGCGGGGCGCACTACCTGTCGCTGGCGGACGAGTCGTATTGCATCGGGCCGGCCGCGAGCGGCGAAAGTTATTTGCAAATCAAGCGGATCATCAGTGCTGCGGAGATCGGCGGCGCTCAGGCGATTCATCCCGGCTACGGGTTTCTGTCGGAGAACTCGCACTTCGCCGAGGTCTGCAAGGACTGCAAGATCACCTTCATCGGCCCCAGCCACGAAGCCATGCAACGGCTGGGAGACAAAGTCACCGCTCGCTCGGCCGCGATGGAAGCGAAAGTCCCGGTCGTGCCCGGCACCGAGGGACTCGTCACCGACGAGAAGTCCGCGCTCAAGACCGCGAAGGAAATCGGCTATCCGATTCTCATCAAAGCGACAGCCGGCGGCGGCGGAAAAGGGATGCGAGTCGCTCGCGATGAGTCGGAACTCGTCAGCGGCCTCAAGCAGGCATCGCAGGAAGCCGAGAAGGCATTCAAGAACGCCGGCGTCTACATGGAGAAGTACGTCGAGAATCCGCGGCACGTCGAGGTGCAGTTCATCGGCGACACGCACGGCAACGTCGTGCATCTGTGGGAACGCGACTGCTCGATGCAACGCAAGCACCAAAAGCTGATCGAGGAATCTCCTAGCCCGAACCTGCCGCAAGCGGTCCGTGAGAAGATGTGCGACGCTGCCGTACGACTCGCCAAAGCGGCACACTACACCAACGCCGGCACTTGCGAGTTCATCGTCGATAAGGACAACAATTTCTATTTCATCGAAGTCAACGCCCGCATACAGGTCGAGCACCCGGTCACAGAACAGGTCACGGACACCGACTTGATTCAAGCTCAGATTCGAGTCGCCGCCGGCGAAGAACTGCCGTGGAAACAATCTGAAATCCACTGCGAAGGCCACGCCCTCGAAATTCGCATCAACGCCGAAGACCCGGACAACGACTTTCGTGGCTCGCCAGGCACGATCACGAAGTTGCGTTTGCCCGGCGGCCCCGGAGTCCGCTTCGACTCGCACGTTCACGAAGGCTATCGCATCCCGCCGTATTACGATTCGATGATCGGCAAACTGATCATCCACCGCCGGACCCGCGCGGATGCGATTGCCACGATGATTCGCGCACTGGATGAGTTCGTCATTGAGGGGGTGAAGACAACGATCCCGCTGGCCAAACGCATGTTCCGCGACCCCAACTTCGTCGCCGGCAAGGTCCACACGAAGTACGTCGAACAGTCGCTTCTCGGCAAGTGAGCTCCAGGATGTCTTCGACACGATTAACCGTCGGCTTACTGGAAACCGCGTTTGGCAAGATACAGACGGCGAACTTGTACAACGGAATTCAAGAGCGACACATTGTCGATGTCGAGCAACTTTGGCAGCCAGCGTGCAGTCTTCTGTCCCGGTGGGCTGATGCCGGCCATGCTGAAGAAAGTTCGCACTGGGATTGGCGAAAAAAGATGCGCTCGGTTCGTCGGAACAGTCGGCAAGATTCCTTTGCGATAGAATGACCTGCGATATTTTGAGTTGAGTTCGGCTGCAGCACGCACATCCCAATTAGGAGACATTCGATGAAGTTCAGTCGTTCAAAAGAATGGCACGAACAAATGGCGGCCATTGAGGCGGAATACGACGTGTGTGCGGGAAGGCAGATTTTTCCGATGTCGAAAGTCCCGGAACAGACTCCGGCCGCCAAACCCATGAAAACTCGAAAGGCAAAAGTGAGCAAGCCAGTCATTCAGGCTCGAACCGGCCGACGCCGCCCGGCCGCGACCGAATCCAGTGGCTCTTAAGCGAAATTCATTAAGATGACCGCGTCCCGACCGAAGGCTTCCATTGCTGGAGCTGCTAAAAGACGCGGACGATTGCCATTCTGCCGCACGCTCGCGGGGCAATGCCGCGCGACGTTTCCCGCCTCAGACGCCCACCCCGACGAGTTCCCGCATGACACCGTTGGCCCATTCCGCTGATGTCGCTGCTGCGGCCACGGTGACTCCGTTTGATTATGTCCCCCTGACGCGAGTCGTTTTCGGAGTGGGGACGATTCAGCGATTGGGGGAACTGGCCCACGAATTGGGAGGGCGGCGTGTGCTGCTGGTCACCGACAAAGGGCTGGCGCGCGCGGGCTATGAACAACGTGGCGTCGATGCTCTTAAAGCCGAGGGCTTCGATGCGGTCGTGTTTGATGATGTGCATTCGGAGCCGACGACAGCGGATGTCGAGCGCGGGTTGTCCGTTGCTCGTTCCGAGAACATCGACCTGATTGTCGGGTTCGGCGGCGGCAGCAGCATGGACTGCGCGAAAGGGATCAACTTTCTGCTGACCAACGGCGGCCGGATGGAAGACTACTGGGGCGTCGGCAAAGCAACGAAGCCCATGCTGCCGATGATCGCCGTCCCAACAACTGCTGGCACAGGCAGTGAGGCTCAATCGTTTGCGATCATCGCCAACTCAACCACGCACATGAAGATGGCCTGCGGCGACAAGAAGGCGGCGTGCAAGATCGCGATCCTCGACCCGGAGCTGACGCTGACGATGCCTCCCACCGTGACGGCCGCCACCGGCATTGATGCCATCAGTCATGCGGTGGAATCACACGTCTCGACAGCGCGGACAACACTTTCGCAACTCTTCAGCCGCCGCGCGTGGCAGTTGTTGTCGCGCGGGTTTCCGGTGGTCACGGCGAGCGGCACGGCGATTGATGCTCGCGGCGACATGTTGTTGGGTGCGCATCTGGCGGGCGCGGCCATTGAAAACTCGATGTTGGGGGCCACGCATTCGTTGGCCAATCCACTGTCGGCTCATTTCGGAGTCACGCACGGTGTGGCTGTCGGACTGATGTTGCCGCATGTGATTCGATTCAATGCGCCCGTTGTCGGCCGGTTGTATGGCGAACTGGCGGCCGATGCCGGACTGTGCTCGGCAGACGATCCTCAGGCGGCAACGATTCTCGCCGATCACATTTCGCATCTGTTTGCCAATGCGGGGTTGCCCACCAGTCTGACTGCGTGCAAAGTGACTCGTGAGTTGATCCCCATGATGGCTCAAGCCGCGGCCGCTCAATGGACTGCGAAATTCAATCCGCGTCCTGTGGATGTCACCATTTTGCAGGAACTCTACGAATGCGCAATGTAGCCCCTTTGGAGTGCGGTGGTTTGACACCGCTGTGGAATTTTTTGCGAAGCGTTGGATTCCTGGTCGGATGCGTCGTCGCCGCAGCGATGTCCACGCAGGCCGCCGAATCGCCGAGCAATGCTCCCGGCCCAAAGAGCTGGTCAACGTTTCGGCGCACGGCCGACTTGGCCGGCGTCTCGAGCAGTCCGCTGCCGAGCAAGCTCCAACAAAAATGGAAGATCACGTCGAAAGATGGCTTCGCGTCGACAGCCGCGATCGTCGGCGAGCACGTTTTCATCGGCACGCTCAGCGGCGAGATGCTCTGCCTGAAGCTGTCGAACGGCGAAACCGTTTGGACCTATCGCACGGTCGATAAGGTCGCGAAGAACACGTTCGCTCCCGGCTTTCAGTCGTCTCCAACCGTGACCGCGGATGGAGTGTTTGCCGGCGACGAAGATGGCGTCTTTCACGCCCTCGACCGCAAGACCGGCCAGAAGAAATGGACGTTCGCATCGAACGGACAAATCATCGCGTCGGCGAATGTCGTCGGCGACCGGCTCATCTTCGGCTCGTATGACAGTTCGCTGTACTGCCTGAAATCGACCGACGGCACGAAGCTCTGGCAATATCAGACCGAGGACCGCGTGAACGGCTCGCCGGCGGTATCCGGGAAGCACACATTCGTGACCGGCTGCGATCAGCACATGCGCGTCATCAACATCGACACGGGCGAGCAAGTCGCCGACATGCCGCTGGATCGCTTCTTGATCGCCTCGCCGGCGGTCAGCGGCGACCTGTTGTATGTCGGCACGCACGAGAGCGAAGTCATCTGCCTCGACTGGCGCAAGAAAGAAATCGTCTGGCGCTACAGTGATCCAAACCGCGACCAGCCGTTCCATTCGTCCGCCGCACTGACCGAAAAATTCGTGATCGTCGGCTGCCAGGACAAGCAGCTTCACTGCATTGACCGTTCCACCGGAAAGGCGGCCTGGGTGTTCGCGACTCGCGGCCAAGTCAACAGCTCGCCGGTCGTGGTCGGCGAGCGAGTCTTTGTTGGCTCGAAAGACGGTTTCTTGTACGAGGTCAAACTGGCCGACGGCACGCTGATCGAAAAGTACCAA
Organism: Planctomyces sp.; assembly: GCA_043775215.1. Lineage (GTDB taxonomy): Bacteria > Planctomycetota > Planctomycetia > Planctomycetales > Planctomycetaceae > SXKJ01. The sequence continues at coordinate 13,695 of JAYVSP010000469.1, forward strand.
GTCCCCGGCCGAGGCATTTCGGCATCGCCGGCTGTCGGCGAAGGCTGTCTGCTGATCGGAGCTGAAGGAAATGACGGCGCACTGGTTTGCTTTGGCGAATGAAGATAATCGTCATGACATCACGGCCTTGCGACCGATCTTGGCCAGCGGACACAATGAGTTGACGTTCTTCGCTGTGTAAAGTGTCCTGCCGACTCCTCGCGAGAATTCTTCCGATGCCTGTGGATAGCCCCGCTTCATTGCCCGTATTGGCATCGAGTCACGTTCCAACGGTGACTCCCGCCATTGGTACAACCGAAGTCGGCAGCTACTTCGTGTCGAACTATCCGCCGTTCTCGCAATGGCGGTCGGAGTTGGTCAGCGAGATTCAATCGGCGTTCGCGAGCGAGCCGAATCGGGACGTGCCGCTGGGACTGTATTTGCATATTCCGTTCTGCCGGAAGCGGTGCAAGTTTTGTTACTTCCGGGTCTACACAAATCAGAACGCGACGGCGATCGAGCAGTACGTCGAGTCGCTCGGCCGCGAGATTGAGTTGCTCGGACAGCAGCCGGCGGTGCGCGGACGACAGTTGCAGGTCGTGTACTTCGGCGGCGGGACGCCGAGCTATCTCAGTTCGAAGCAGTTGCTATTTTTGCGCGACACGCTACGGCGGACGATCTCGTGGGATCACGCAGACGAAGTGACCTTTGAGTGCGAGCCGGGGACGATGAACCTCGAAAAGGTCAAGACCCTGAAGGAAATCGGCGTCACGCGCGTGTCACTTGGCGTGGAGAATTTCAAGGACAGCATCCTCGAAGAGAACGGCCGAGCTCACCTCACGCCCGAGATTTACCGAGCGTATGACTGGTTGCAGCAAGTCGGCTTTCCGCAGATCAACATCGACTTGATCGCCGGCATGATCGGTGAGACCGATGAAAACTGGCATCGCAACATCGACGAAGCTCTGCGACTGCACCCGGACAACATCACGATCTATCAAATGGAATTGCCGTTTAACACGCTGATCTCGAAGGAAATGCGAGAGCACGGCGTCACGTCGCCCGTCGCCGACTGGCCCACGAAACGCCGCTGGGTCAGCGAGGCGTTCGATCGCTGTCTCGCCGCCGGATACCAAGTCTCCAGCGGCAACGAATTGGTCAAGAGCGTGAAGACCGACCACTTCGTCTACCGCGACAATCTGTTTCGCGGCGCGGACCTGCTGGCATCGGGAGTTTCTGCGTTCGGACACATTCAAGGGGTGCATTACCAGAATTTCGACGGGATCGAGGATTATCAGCGAGTGGTCATGCAAGAGAATCGCTTGCCGATCAACCGCGCGTTGCGTCCGACCGCTCATCAAAAGCTGATCCGCGAATTCATCCTGCAACTGAAAGAAGGGCACCTTGATGCCGGAGCGTTCGCTCGCAAGTTTGACGTCGATGTGCTCGCCGAATTCGCCGAACCACTCCGCAACCAAGAAGCCGCCGGCTACCTCACGGTCGATGATGGCGAAGTACGGTTGACTCGCAAGGGACTGCTGCAAGTCGATAGCCTGCTGCCTGAATACTTCGAGCCGCAGCATCGGCAGGTGCGTTACACGTAACGATGATTGGCCGGCTGTTCCCGCTCCCGGCCAGTCGGGATTGGCGAAGATGTTGTCGATCTCGGCGCTTGTGCCGATCGGCAGCAGCCGAACTCCCGGCGCGACGTGTCGGACATCAGGTGACCGGGTTCGGGATCGTACTCAAGGCTGAGAACGTGGCCCAACTCGTGAGCCAGCACGGTCAGCAAATCTATTCGCCCAGCCGCCGCGCCGCCGCGTGCGAACTCGACATCGTCGTTGGGAGTCGGATCGACGAACCAACCGAACCCGGCGGCGTCTTGGTCGATCCAGAGGGTGTGCCAGCGGCGAGGCTCAGCAGATTGATGGGGCGATTGGAGACGACGAATTCGCGGGTGTTGGCTGTTTGCCATCCGTCACAGAAGAGGTCACGAAACTCTTCCACAGTCAGACCGGCATCACGGATGATCGCTCGCAATGTTCCATTGGCGACGGGATCGTGTTGAGGGACTGTCAATCGCCGATGGGGCGGTTCACGATGACGCAGCACGACGTGACTTCCCCGTTGGTGGTCGAATTCGTAGCCCAATGTTGCAACGCACGAATCACCTCCCGAGCGGAAACGACAGGCAAGTGACTCACGTCGCGACCTCTACGATTTCCTCTTCAACGGAAGGCGGAATTGGCTCGCCATGTTTCTCCAGACTTTCCAAATACGCCTGGATGGCTTCCTTAGCGTTGTGCAACGCCTCCGCGCGAGAGGCTCCTTGGCTCACGCAGCCCGGTAGCGACGGGACCGTTGCCACGAAAACGCCATCTTCATCACGCTCGATCAACACACGGAATCTCATCATCAACCTCCGGGCAGAAGTCTTCTCAGAATCGACACTCAGAGCCACTTCGAGATTTCATCACAAGATTACTGAAGTCAACCAAGCTGGCCAACGTCGAATGCACGAAATCACGGCCAGTCGAGATGGGCGAAGAGGTTGTCGATCTCGTCACTGGTATCGATCGGCAGCAGCCGAACTCCCGGCGAGAGCGTGTCGGACATTAGGTGTCACAAAGTAGCCGTCATCGCTCCGCATAACGAGCCTTGTTCATTCGACGGCCGAATCTGAAACAACGTCAAAACTGCTTCAGCACGAAACGACGAAAGGTTCATCACGCGAAGTTGGCGATAGGACGAAGAGAGGAGTGGCTCCAGATTCTGGAGCCGGGAGGGAGTAAAAGATGGGGATGCCTCGAAGTTGAGGCGGAGAGTTTTGAGA
>JAYVSP010000470.1:0-5099 GCA_043775215.1 Planctomyces sp.
CGCCATCAAACCCAGGGCGTTGCCCTGGGCTGCCGAGTCTTGGCCCGTTGGGCCAGAACCACACTCGCGATTCGTCCGGGGGCTGACGCCGGCGTCAGCGACCGTCAGGGAGCGGTCATAAGTCCTTGTCCGTCACACTCCCTGACGGTCGCGGCTCGAAAGATTCACAGGCTCGGACCGTGGAGTGGCGGGCTCGGTTTGAGCGGTTTCAACAGGCGAGATTCCGGTGGATTCATGAAGGACCGTTCCGAGCAACGAGTGGCACTCGGAGAAATCAAGTTCCGATCCGATGACCAAACAAACCGGGCAGCGCTGATTCCGCCACTGCGACGTGGCAAGTACATGATCGAAAGCACGGATGATCTTTCGATCCACGGCGATGCTCCCAAGTTCTTTCTTCGCGAGGCCCCTCTCCCTAACCCTCTCCCCGGAGTACCGGGGCGAGGGAACCAGACAAGAACAAGAGCGGCAAAGCCGTGCCCCGCTAACGTCCAGACACGAGCGAGCGCAAGTCCAGTCAATACAGCGGCGCAACCGCATGCGCTGATCTGGTTCCCTCGCCCCGGTACTCCGGGGAGAGGGTTAGGGAGAGGGGAGAACTTCTGCTCACGCTTTAGCCACGCTTGCTGATCTGGTTCCCTCGCCTCGGTATCAGACTTCCGATTCATCTGTTTCGGTGTGAGAGGGTGTCAGGAACCGTTTCCAAGTTGACGTCTTCGCGACGCGGCTTAATCCCAGCCAGCCCACTTCGCTCGGCTTGAGAATCATCGGCGGCCGGCGAGTTGTTCGCGGGCGATGTCCAGTGCTTTGCGGATGTCGGGATCCTGATCGAGCGAGTCGGCCATTGGGCCGCGATGCAGAACCACATGATCGGGCAGATCGACTTCGACATCCGGCTTCACTCCAATCTTGCCGAGCGTCTTGCCGGCGGGCGAGTAAAACTTGGCCGTCGTCAATCGCAACCCAACGTTGCGTTGAATCGGGAAGATGCTTTGCACCGACCATTTGCCGTATGTCTTGCGGCCGACGATCGTGCCTCGTTGATGATCGCGGATCGCTCCGGCGACGATTTCGCTGGCACTGGCACTATTTTCATCAGTCAGCAGGACGATGGGAACTTTCGAGGTATTCGGCCGGTGAGCGGTGTAGGACCAGTTCTGATCGGTGGTCCGCCCCTTCGTGGAGACCAGCACACCGTTCTCGATGAACCGATCGAGCACTTCGACGGCGGCCGTCAGCAGTCCACCCGGGTTGCCGCGCAGATCCCAAATCAGAACTCGCAACCCTTGTTGATTCAGCCGTGACATTGCCTCGTCGAGCTCCGCAGGCGAGCTTTTCTGAAAGCCAGTCATTTGGATGTAACCGACGCCACGGCTTTCATCGACCATCTTCACAATCGGAATACTCTTTACATGGACTGCTCGCCGGGTGACGTTGACTGAGCGGCGATCCGCGGCAGTCAGGCCGCTGAGGTCGAGCCGCACGCGGCTGCCGGGAGTCCCTTTCAGTTTTCCGGCGGCCTCGTCCGTCGACAGGTTGCGACAATCGGTGCCGTTAATCGCCACGATGTAATCGCCAACATGCAAGCCGGCCTCGGCGGCAGGACTTTCTGCGAGCACGTTGACCAAAGACAGCCCGCGGCCCGTTTCCGCTTTCATTTCGATACCCAGACCAACGAACTCGCCATCAATGTTGTCATACAGGTCGCTCAGCCGGTCGGGCGTCAGGCAGTTGCTGTAATCGTCGAGTGCGTGACAGCCGCCGAACAGGTATTCCAGGACCACGGCCGTGCTGTTGAGTCCCGTCAACGACTCGGCCAGATCGGCCACTTCATTGAGCGTTTGATGAGCGGTAATCCCGCTGTTGAGCGACTTGTTCCAATACTGCGTGCGGAGCGTGTCTCGCAGTCGGGCCAGGCCGTCACGCGTTGTGGAGCGGCTGTTTCGGCTGGGAAGGTGATATTCCAAAAAGCGTTCGTTGGCCAGCGCGAGATACAGGCTCTCGGTGCCATGAGCGACGAACGACGTCGAACTGAGTGGGTCCACGAAGTGCGATTTGATTTTCGCCAGCACTTCATCGAATAGACTCAGCGCGTCATTCCGCGAAAGAGTCAGCATGTTCGCGCGGAAGCTGTTGTCCGAGTACCGCCGCTCGATGCCGAAGTGAATCTTCGAGCGTCGCAGGCCGTAACTCAGCTCCCGATCACTCGGCCACTTTTTGAGCGAGGCTTCATAGTGCTCGATCGCATCAATCCAGCGGCGTGAGCGTTCCAAGTCCTCGCCGACCTGCGTGGCTTGCCGAGCATCAGTCACCTCGACTTTCGGCTTCGCCTTCGGCGCTGCGAGCAGCTCGACGGTCGCCGTCAGCAGCACGCAACACAAACTCACAATTAGCCAGCTACGCCGGCGAAACAGTCCGAACGCCATGCCCCTCTCCCCTCGAAGTTGGATGACACGAAACCAATTCCTGCCGAAGCCGCTTTGCCGGCTTCAATCCACACCGGAACAGTTCCATGCCCCGAGCCCAACCTCCGCGCCGTTTGCAGTACGACCGTTCTTGGAGCGGACAGCGATGTCCGTCCCACGAATCAGCCGACCGCACCGCAACGCCGATCACCGAATCTAGGTGTTACTCATGTTGGTCTGTGGTGTCGCGGAAACGAGTCGTTGTCGTTCCGCCTCATTGCCGCGACGTCGAGATTACTTTAAGCCACTTTTGGCGCGATGCAAATTTGCAATACCACAAATTGCGGAAGAAACCGCTACAACCGTTACGAACGCCGGCTCGTCCGTGCGTTGTGCCGACCGGCGTGAGTTTTCCGTCAAGTCCGGGGACCAAGGGGTCGGGAGTCTTTTTCAGGTCGGCGATTTCGCCGCACGACTACGAGGGGCGAGTGACGCCGACCTGAAAAAGACTCCCGACCCCTTCGCTCCCACCTTACGAAGCCGCGCGCTCGATCCCCACAAGGCAACTGTCGTCGGAGGGGCGGCGACCGGCGCGGAAGTGTTTGACGTCGGACACGATTGCATCCAGACGCGTCTGAAGACTCTCTTGTTCAGACGCGGTGATTCGTGTCAACCGAGTGACCCCATACAGGCTGTTGTCCGGTGCCAGCGCTTCGATGATTCCGTCGGTATAGAGCAGCACTTCATCGCCCGGCTCCAGTGGCACAGTCGTCGGGTGAAACTGCTCTTTTTCATCGACTCCCAGCGGATAACTGCGGCGTTCATTATCTAGGCTCTCGACGATGCCTGTCGCCTTTCGCCGGCACAATGGCGGCATGTGGCCAGCGTTGACGACCGTCAATGAATGCTGGCTCACATCCAACAGACACAGACAGAACGTGATGAAGCCTTCGTCCAATCCACAGACGAAACGATTGATCGCGGACATCGCCATTTTGAGCGTCTTCGCAGTGGCAATACAGTGCCGCATTTCCGTGGCAAACTGAGCAATCATCAAAGCGGCGGGAAGCGCCTTGCCGCACGCGTCGGCGACGCCCAAGAGCACGCGAGTATCCGGCAACGCATCCCAGAAGTAATAGTCGCCGCCCACTGCGTCGGCCGACGCATAATGCTCGCAAAAACAATAGCCCGGAACGAGCGGCCGTTTGCGAGGCAGCATCCGCAATTGAATCTCGCGAGCCGTTTCCATTTGCCGTTGCGTCTGATCGAGTTGCAGCAATCTCTGGTGTGCGCGAGCGTACTCGACGGCCTGTCCCGTCAAAACTCCGACGGCGGCCACCAATTCCAAATCGTCGTCGGTAAAGACGCGGTTCTCGTCTTCGGTTTCGAGCAGGATCGTTCCAAGCTTCGCTCGCGACGGCCCGAGCATCGGCACGCAGATCAAGGCCGAGCACTGACCCTCGTCCAATACGGACTCGCTGGCTCGCGTGTCGGTGGACTTCAGAACCGGTTGGCCATTCACCAATGCTTGATTGGCCAGCTGATTGCCGATCGGCACACGTGTGACGATCGAGCTGTCATCGTCACGGCCATGTTTGATAGCCACGGGTGAAAGTTGGCCGGTTGCATCAACCAGTTGGATCTCGCCCATCACGGCTTGCGGAAACATGTCGAACAGAATGTCGAGCACTCGCGGAAAAATTTCGTCGACGACCAGGCTGTTTCCCAGACGCCGAGAAATCTCCACCAAGTTCCGCAACCGCGCGTTGTTATGAAACGACGTCGGGGTGGTGGACGTGCCGATTGTCGGCGGCGGCGGTGTCTGGCCAATTCCAGTCTTACCCAACGCGAACGTCGATGTCTCCGCAAGTGGAGGCAATTCTGCCGCGCAAAATGCGATCGGGACATCGAAGATATTGATGCGGTCGCCGTCCTTCAGCGCGATCGGCCGGTCGATTCGCTTGCCGTTGACGAAGGTGCCGTGCGAACTGCCTAAGTCCTCAATGTTGTAGTGTTCGCCGTCGAAAAACACGCGTGCGTGCTTCCGCGAAATTGACCGCTTGGGCAACACGATGTGGCAGAAGCCTTCGCGCCCAATCAAAGCGTCATGTTGCGGATTTAGGGAGAAGCGCACACCTTGCATCGGCGGCGCGAGCACGATCAAACCGGACATAATGAAAGAGCCCTTCGCATTCGTGTTCAACACTCAAAGTCGAAGCGCAGGCCATCATCGAAGCGCAGGCCATCCATGACAAAACAAAGTCTTACCCAAGTGATTGGGATTTCGCCAGAAGAACGTGAGGATATCAGTAGAAATACGGAACTTCAGGAATGGGTCTTTGGCTTTTTGATCGTTGATCATTGGTCATCCGGTAGCTCCAATGATCCAAGACTAGTCCTCAAACAAGCGAACTCGTGGGGCAGGTTTTTAACCTGCCCGTCAAACACAGACTCTAACGAGGCGAGGCCTCAGACCGAGCGCTCCACCAACAAGGGTGGTTGGAGCCCAACAAAAACACGACGAAGGTGAAAAATGGTTGGGTGAAAAATGGAAGCCTACCGAGGGTCACACGCACTTTGGCGGATGCACTTTTTAAGAATTCGTGTTCCGCTTCTTCCCATCTTTTACCCAACCATTTTTTACCTTCCTCCCCCAGTCCGCGAAAACTTGACTCAATTGCAACAACTTTCGGA
>JAYVSP010000471.1:0-10263 GCA_043775215.1 Planctomyces sp.
GGCCAAACCGCAAACGATCCGCTAAGGACCGGCGCATCAATAACTGTCGTAGCCGAAGTCGCCAGACTTCGGATCTGAACTCTGGCGAGTTCAGCGACAATCTGACAGTTATTTCTGCGCCGGTCCCATAAGACCCACCAAGATCCCGTCACCGCCGATATTTGTCTAAGCAATTGCCCGAAAACAAAAAGTTGCTGACTCTGTGAAATCAATACCACGCGGTCGCCAGTTTGCGGCGGTACTCGCCCGCTAGTTCGGATGACGGGCCGAGCATGCCGAGGATCTTAACCATCGCGTCTTTCGCCTCCGGGCCGATGCCCGCTTTGTCGCGAACGATCAAGGTCAAGCAGAGCTCCAGCGCCTCGACGTGCTTGCCGGCGACGGCCAATGCGTCGGCCAGACCGATCTGCAGCGCGAGGTCATCTGGATTCGCAGCCACGGCTCGTCGAGCAACTTCAACACCGCCTGATTCGGCTGAAACGGCGCGCAATTCCAGTTGATCCTTGAGGAGCTGAGCTTCCGGTTCGAGAAATCCGCGTTCCTCCAGTTGAGCGATGATGCGGCTCGCCTCTTCGTCGCGGTTCTGAGCGATGATGACTCGAACCAGTGCGATCTTGAGGACATCGGCGGTCGGTTCGAGATTCAGGGCCTCGCGAAATTTCGCCTCGGCCGCTTGCGGATCAGTCGCCTCCAGCTTCAGCCCTTCGGCCATTGCTGTCTGAGCGGGGGAGGGCAAGAACGTCCCCAACCACTCGCGCAACTGAGCCTCCGGCAGCACGCCCAGGAATTCGTTGACGAGCTGACCATCTCGAAACGCCACGACCAACGGAATCTGCTGAATCTGAAAAGCAGTCGCGATCTGCTGCTCCGCTTCGATGTCGACCTTCACGAGCAGAAACTTGCCCGCGTACTCAATGGCCAGCTTCTCCAGCAGCGGTCCCAACTGCCGACACGGCCCGCACCACGGAGCCCAAAAGTCGACAACAACAGGAAGCTCCGACGACTTCTTCAGAACGTCGGCTTCGAAAGTTTGCGCGGTGACGTCTTTGATCCACGGTGATGCAGCAGGCATGAGCGGGCTTTGCGAAAAGAAGGCAGAAGTTCATCCAGCAAACGGCAGTAGACAGGGCCGGTGAGCGAGACGCAAGCCGCGCAGAAGCGGATCCCGATTTGAATTCGGCGTGCCGTTCGCAAACGATTTGAAACTGCTCGCGAGTCGCTTCGTCGTCGCTCGGATCATCGTCCAAGCTGGCGAATAGCTCTTCCGCCAATTCCGCGCGATCTTTCTTCGGCAGACCGAGAACTTCTGATCTCTGACTTCTGATCTCTGACTTCTGATCTCTGACTTCTGATCTCTGACTTCAATCCCACCACCAGCGTTTGACGTCGATGTCCGACGGCGGTGATTCCTTCGAACGACGGGAAGCGACTTCGGCCGAGGTCTGAGTGCTTGCTTGAGATTTCTCCATCACTTGTCGCGAGTCGATGATCACTCCGCCGCTGAACAGGGCGATGGCGACGCCTTTATTCGACATCTTCATATTCATCACTGTTTTGGTCTGTTTGGGCACGGGACCGCGCAGGACCGGGGCGCGAGTCTCGTCGAGGAACAAGCTGGGTTGCCAAGTCGCCTTTTGCGGCAGGCCCTCGCGCTTCATCAGTGCCGTCAGCACCGCGAGGTCAAACAGGTTTTGCAATTCGGCGAAGACTGGCATTTGCCGAGTCAGTTCGGGGAATTTCTCCGTGAACTGTTTGGCAAAGGCCTGAATGCTCTGACGACCAAACGCTGCGTCAGAACGGCGTCCGGCCGCGTCCGCTTGCTCGGCTTGAGACAGCAGTTGGCACCGCTGACCAGAGAACTCAAACGCCAACCCGTCGCCGCTGGTACGGAAAGGGTCATAGAGCGGTGTGAACCACCATCGTTCGAGCGTGTTGCCGCCGGGCTGGACCATTGCCAAGTGACTCTTCAGCCCCGGCACATGCGAGTCTTGCAATCCGATGGCGATCAGCTTCATCACATAATCGGCCTCGACCAGCACATGGGCGAAGTGCGTGTCGCCGGGAATCCCTGTGACAGTCACATCTTGATGGCCCAGGATTTTCTGCATCTGCTGAAACCGCTTCTGAGCCGCGCTGGCCGAACCGGCTCCGGAGTTCGACTTCACATAGCGTTGCAGGTCGGCCAGCCGCTCCTGCACCACGTCGATCGAGCAACCCCACTGAGACGTCTTCTCCGCCGTGCGCATCGCGACCAGCAAGTCGTCAAGCCGCAGCACGGGCCGACCGCTGTTGAACCCGATCGCTCGGCCAGTCGGGTCGGGAGCATACGGACCGGCCGGACCAGCAATCACCAGATCCTTCGTGTCGGGAAACACGAACACGAAGTCGATGCGTTGCAGTCCCGCGAGGTACTGCATGTCAGCCGGAACCGCTTCCTGCTTCTCAATGAGTTCCGCACAAGCCCGTTCGAGCCGCACGAGCGAGACTTTTCGGAGTGGGCTGCTGCGGTTCACATCTTCGGGCAAGAACTCCTTCGCCAGCGCCAGCATCCGTTTTTTTGCGACGTCCGGCGAGACGACCTTTGCTTTCGGAGACGACAAGACTCCCTCGCCATCAATGGCGATTCCACCTGCGGCTTGAATGCCGCCACCTTGACCGCCTCCCTGTCCGCCACCACCAACTCCACCGCCTCCGCCACCTTGGCCACCGCCGCCTCCGAAACCGCCGCCGCCAATTTGAGCGTGGGCGAAATTCGACGAAAGGATCGCCAACAACACGATGATGGTTCGTCGAATGACGCTGCTGGGAATCTGCGAAACCATGATTGACTCTCGCTCGTGGTGGACGCGTCTTGCATCCGTGCCCTTTGACGTTGTGCCGACGCGAGACGCATCGGCTGCATTACGAATGCACAGGCAATTCACAGATCGCCCATTGCCCGAAATTCTCTTCGACTTCAACTTGAATGGTTTCAATGGAACCGGCCGAGTGTCGCCCGCTCTCGCCGAGAGCGGGCGAAATGGCGGCAATCACCTCGCGCAGCCGCCCGCCAATCCACGCGGCGATCTCTTCAGCGGTTGTGTTCTCGACGGGAAGCAGCACACAGTCTTCGCGAGGAAACACCCAACGACGATTCTCAAACGTCGCGGTCACTTCACGTTCGTCAGCTTGCACACGAATCTGGTGATGATGTGTCGGCAACAGCACACGATGGTCCAATTCGTTGACGATCTTCTGCAAAGCATCCCGCAGCGCGATGAAGTCAAAGACGTACCGGTTCTCGTCGAGCGGCCCCGCCAATTCGACGGCCGTGCGCCAGTTGTGGCCATGCAATCGCTCGCAGATGTGGCCGTTGAACGTGATGAAATGAGCGGCACTGAAGACCAAATGGTCCTTCGTCACACGCACGCGAAATCGGGGTTCAGTCATGAAAGCCTCCAGGCGAGCCGATTGTCATCGCCGCATCAGGGGCCGGGCAAGGGAATGACGAATGACGAAGTTTCTCTGCATTCCGTCTTCATTTCGTCATTCGTCATTCGTCATTCGTCATTCGTCATTCGTCATTCGTCATTCGTCATTCGTCATTCGTCATCATTCGCCGGCCGAACACTCCTACTTGGCAGATCTCCTGGAACTCCTGCAACGAATTCGGCGGCGGATCGGTTGGCGGCCAGAATTCGCGGCGGGCAATGCGGCGAGCAACCTGCATGGCAGTGTCGTCCGCGTCGGACAGTTCCTCGGCAGACCACTCGGCGAACGACGTTCCAATGGCGGCGAGATCCTTCGGCAAGTTGATGTAGCCCAGACGCGGTTCACGTGGCAGCGCGAAGGCCCGTGCGAGATGCCGGTACAGCGGCAGTTGCAGATCCAACCACTCGATTTTCTTTTTGCGATGCGTCGCTTCCGGGGAGTCGCCGCGATCGCTTGACTTGTAATCGAAGATCGCCCACTCACCGCTGATCTCGTTCCGGTCGATGCGATCAATGCGGCCGTGCAGCCAAACGGGAAGTCCATCAACGCGAAACGACGGTTGCTGGTCCGCCGTCACATTCGGCCGCAGCGACACCTCTGCATGAGCGATCAGCCAGCCCTCGCGGCGCCATTTCGCCTGCCAGCGTGAAAACGTATCGAGCCTGGCTTCGAGTTGTTTGAGCTGCACTTTGACCGCCGCTCGACGTTGCGAGCCGAATTGTTCTTGCGCAACCTCAGACAACAGACGCCGCAACCAGCGACGCAACTTGTCCGCATCGGCTGAATCGCATTCCTCCGATTGTCCAAAGCGGCGCAGCACCTCGTGCAACACGTTGCCGAACGACAGCGCATCCAACTCCACCGCGTCGTCGTCAAGCGTTTGCAGCTTGAGCACATGCCGCAAGAAGTACCGGTACGGACACGCGAGATACGAACGAAATTCCGTGACATTCAGCGTCAGTTCGCAAGCCGGCTCCAACAACTCCGACATCCCCAACTTCGCCGCAATCTGTTCCGGCCGAGGAATCTCAAATAATGCCGCCGCATTGAGTGCAATTGTTCTGTCCGGCTTGCGTGTTTTGTCCGGTTTTGTTTTGTCCGGTCCCCTCTCCCCCGCATCGGGGGAGAGGGTTAGGGAGAGGGGGCCGAAGGGCGAATCGGCTCCTGATGTCAATCGGTCCAACGCAACCCCCTCTCCCCCGCGGCGGGGGAGAGAGAGCGATTCATTTGCACTCGCGCACTCATTCTCGCTCGTACCGTCCTTCGCACTTGGCTCCAAGAACCGCAACACGCGTTCCGGCAGGCGTTCCGGTTCGATCGCGAACAACAACCGGCTGGGGATCATAGGATTGCCGTCAGCATCGCGCCGGCCCACGAGCCACACGACATCCCGCCGAGCATTCTGCAACAACGATACTGCATACGCATCGCGAGCAAATCGCCGAGTGTTGTCATTCAGGCCGAGCCGGCGACGCAATTCATTCGGCAAGAACAGATCCGAGTTCAGCGAGGTCGGCACAAAGCCTTCATTGAATGAGGTCACGATTGCGGCGGGAGTGTCATCCAGCGCCAGTTCCAACCAACCGAGCAGTTCGACCGCATCCGCGACGACCTCCGGTGGAACGAAGTCTGCCGACGTCCGCTTGACCACGCAGCGAATTGCATCGGCAGCGGCCACAACTGGAGCGACCGACGACGGAATATCGGCAATCTCACCGAGGATCTCATTCAATCGTTTCAACGCGGCCATGATGATACGGCCCTCCGGCAGCAATTCATCAACCGACCGATCGCCATACACCGTCTGCAACCACGCACGCAACGGCTCGGCCCACTCATTCAATTTCCGTTCCGCACGCCGCAACGGCGCCAGCAGCTCACGCACTGCCAGCAACAGATCACGCACCGGCGCCGACAGCCGCGCGGCAGATTGCAGGCCGCTGTTTGACTCTTCCGCAGCAGCGGTTGTGAAAGGCAGAGTAACGGCAGACGACCGCTTTGCCGTTCGCCGCCGCCGGCCCGTGAAGGTCGTCGATGCAGACTTCGGTTGTTCCAAAATCGTTTGCAGCACGTCCGGGCTGATCGGCAGATGCACGCAAAACGTGTCGTCGAGTGCCGCCAAATCGATCCCCTGTTCCGATCGTCGCGCCAGCCAATCGCCGAAGTCGGGATGTCGCACCACGGCCGCAAAGTCCTCGAAGCGAGACCGCTCCAAAACTTCTGCGACCGCCAGCAGCAAACGGCACGGGGCGGAATCGGCCAAACGATGTCCTTCGATCCAGCGCGCTGTCACGCCGCTCGCCGTCAATTGCCGTTCGACAAATGGACCCAACTGTTCATCAGCCAATCCGATCACCACTTCATCCGCGCGATACTGACTGCCGAACGAGGCCAATTCTTGGGTCACCTGCTCCGCCTGCTCGGCGGGTCCATCGCACAGGCGAATTTGTTCTGCCGGTATATCAATCGGCGCGTCGGACCACGGCGCCGGCTGCAAGCAACCGTGTGCATCAAACCACCTCGCACTGTCTTCCGGCGCGGCAATCAACGCCGTCACGCGGTCGGCGACCAAGTCCAGAATGCCCCGCGTCACTTGATTCATGTCGGCCGTGCCGAGCAGAATCAGATCGCGGTCAGTCTGCGGCTCGCGGCGTTTGATCGCCTCCAGCCGAGCAGTCTGCACATCCCACAGGTCCAGGCCATCGAGCGTTCGCAGATACTGCTGTTGAACTCTCAGCAATGCCTCCCAACGCGCACCTTCGCCGAATCCGTTAACCTCACGGCCGAACAGAACCACATCGCCGAAGTCCCGGCCGTCGGCCGCCAGCTCGCGATGCTGCTGCCACAACAACGTTCCCAGCGACCACCACGCCAGAGCATCGTCCGGAGCGGGCGGCCTCGGCACGATCTTCTCCAGCGTGTTGTTGCCGATTTCGCGAAGCACTTTCGCCCACGTCAGTTGCTGCACCAGATCATTGGCCAGCGGCCGTTGCAAGGGATACAGAGTTTCGGGCAACGCACCGAGCGTTTCGATGCGCGGTGGCGTGAGCCGTCGTGAGTCCGACTCGGCTCGTAAAACCAACAGTTCGAGCAACCGCCGCCCCGCGCGCCGCCCCGGCACAACGACGACCGCACCACCGAGATTCAGCTCCCCCGCCGAACCATATCGCCGTGCAAGCCACTCCACCGCCGTCACCAGCAGCGGCTGATCCCAGTCCAGAAAGACGCGTGTGATCGTGTTCGTCATGCGGCGGATTGTGCGGCGGCCTCTCCCGGTTTGCCAGCCCGTATCCCTACTTCAAGAAAGCGGCCGGCAGACCCAAAAGGCATGCCGGCCGCATTTTTTTCGCAGTTGTCAGGAAGCCTTAGATTTCGTCCAAACAGGTTTCCGTCGCCAATTTTCCGGTGACAGTATCTTTGACGGTACCCCCGGTCAGGTTGGCATAGAACAGATCCAAGCCAGAAGATCCGGTCAACTGGTCATAGGCACTGTCATCGTGGACGTGGCCGGCTAGGAGCCCGCTGACAACGGCCTTGCGAGCGTTGTAGTTGGGGATCTTGTTGGTGGCGCCGGTTGCCCAAGCATCGCCGATGGCGCAGAGGGCAGCCTGGTTCCCCAGGCTGAAGGGATTATCGTAATCCGTGTATCCGGCGATCAGGATGTCGCCGGCACCATTTCCGATCAAGCGATCGCTGCCGTTGCCGCCGATCAAGAGGCTGTAGCCGCTGCTGGTGTCGGCGATGATCGTGTCATTGTTGTCTCCGCCGACCAGGATGTTGCTGCCGCTGCCCCCCTTGATCCGGTCATTGCCGGCGAAGCCATAGAGACAGGCATCCTTCTTGATACCGCCGGCGATTTCCAGATCATCATTGCCAGCATAGCCGTAGATCGTGATGCTGCTGAAGCCGGTCCAATTGCCGAGGTCCACGCCATCGATCAGAACCTTGACGACGTCGCTGGAAGTTCCCTTCTGTTTACCCTGCGGAACCACGCGAACCTTGTCGGCGACGTCGGTGCCGCCGATGAGCAGGGAATCGGGATCGCAACAGCCTGCACCAATCGTGATCGCCACGATTTTCACTTCGCATTCAATGGTGTCGGAACCGCCGTCATCATCAGTGACCGTGAAGGTGATGGTGTAGACTCCGTTGGCAGCATAGGTATGGGTGCCGGTCGCCGACCCGGCACCGAGCAATTCCACCACAGCTCCCGCTTCAATCGGGCTGCCGTCACCCCAATCGATCGTGGCCGTATGCACGTCAAGAGTGCCGACATCGGTGAAGTTGACCCCGTACTCGTACGGAGCTCCGCGCAAGGCCACCGTCGGACCGGTACACTCGGTGATCTCCGGAGCCACGTTGGCCACGGTGAGCTCGACGCTGTCAGTATCCGTGCAAGCCTGTCCAATGAAATCAAGCCCCAGATGGGGAGACCTTATATTATCGATAGTGTTGCGAACTTGCGCCACAAGTGTGTACGTACCGCTCATGGTGAAAGTGTAGGACCAAGGCGTCCAGTGAGTTTCACCGTAATCTCCCACTGTGAAGGTGCTGGCGCTGAAGAGCGTGGCCACCGTCGATGGGCCAGCGACTTGGAGCGAAACCGCGCTGTCATCCTCGAACGGAGAATAGTCGTTGGTATCGTAGAAAGCCCAACCCGAGATCGTTTCGCCCGCGACAACCGTGATCGTTTGCGAGATCGACGTGTAGACGTCCGCGTCCCCACCCGTGAGCAGGGCAAAGTACGAGCCATCGATCGGACTATAGATCGGAGAACTATCCGGTTCAGCCGCATAGCTGGTCACGACCGAAGCCGGGCCAGATGCGCTCCAACCGGTCAAGTCGTTCGTTTCAAAACTTCCGTTCGATACCAGAGGGGGTTCGGATTCGAAATCGTCGGCCACGGTAACTGAGACTGCGTAGACATCAGACGCGGTGGCGTTACCCGGGGCAATCCCATCGTCCAGGTACTGATGGCTGGCGCTGAAGGTGAATTCGCCGGGGAGAAGGTGGATAATGGTGGTCGGTGTGAGTGAGTTGTCGTCCGCCCAGTCGATCACCACGGTATGAGACTGGCCCTCATCAGGGTCCGTGAACGAGCCATTCAGGATAGCGGTATCGTTTTCGGAAATCGAACTGGAATCGAGAGTGAGACTGTCGATGGTCGGGCAGACGTTGCCACCACCGGTGATGACCACTTCATTGGCCAGAACGGCCGGTGCGTCGTTGTCTCCGTAGATCAAGACGACGTTATTGGGGTCGGCCCCGGTAATATCGGTGCGGTACGTGGAGTCCTCCAGAGCCGTGAAGGGGAAGATCACACCATCGTCGATGGGATTGTCGGGTCCGATGGGGCCCACCTCGTAGACAAAAGTAGGGGCGAATGTCACACCACTCGCCGTGCCTGTCAGCAAGCCAATCGGGGTGGCTCCGGCGGTATTGGAAGTCATGGCCATGATAGCCCCGTTTAACTCGCCGATGTAGCCGTGCCCGGTGTCGGCCGCGAACTGCACGGCGTTGGTGAACAGCTTGTCGAGGTTAAGATCGAACGGATCCCCAGAACCGGAGCCGAAAAACGAATCCGCCGCATCCTGCGTGAATAGCGCCACGCCCCCCTGCCCCGGCGAACCTGCCAGGCCCACATAGGCGCCGATGTTGGCGGCCGCCGTCGCGCTCAGAAAATCTCCAAAGGCAGAGTCAAACCGGCTCACGATGACGACGTTGAAACCATTCGCAGTCAAGAAACCCGGCGTTTCGAGGTCTACTGTCGTGACCAACGAATAGGAGGTCGGGCCAAAAAAGTTCGTCAGACTGCTGGCAATGCCGTTACCGCCACCGCCTGGAGTCGTATTTCCGTCCAGCCAAACGGCAGCATTGACGGCTGCGAGCACGACGCGGTCCTCCAACTGTTCCGCGTGCCATCCGTCGGAAGACGACCGATTCCGCCGCCGTGCTCGCGCGTCCTTTGCCAAACGAGAGGTCAGTTGTCGAATCCAGGTGTTACACAATGTCATGATCCAGTCTCCATGAGGTTGCGGTCCGTGCTCCAAGTGACCTGCATTTCTGATTCACAGACCGAAATCAAGAAATGCGTGACAGTGCCTCTAAACGGAAGACAATGACAGACCAACTCCGAGTCCGTCGACTGTGAATGTGCTCTGAAATGGAACAGAACTTTGTCTGAACTTCGACAAATCGCTTTGCACGGCAAACGTTTGAAAACGTTGCGTGAAGCGAAAAATTGTCAGCCTCGGATGAAACACAGGTCAAACAGGGATCTGTGGATACTTTTGGAAGTGTTCGTGACGGTCAGAGCGTGTGAAACAAAAAACCGGAGTATAAAGATTCACAGGCTCTCAGAGTCGCTCGGATCTCGTTCATCTGATTCTATTTGATCCATATTCCATCAGTGCTTCGTCCGTGACCAGAATCTCTTGGGTGGCCGACACCGGTCCGCAACAGGGGATAAATGGGTCTGTGGCGGATGATGACGAGTAGACTTTTATCATCTGAACGGAAAGACGCAAGAGATGTCTAAAAAAACGCACTGCGGAAACAAAGTTGGTTGAATCTCGGTTTGGCGCATCACCGGATGCCACTGCTTCCACGCAATAGGCCAGCAGTCCGCGATCCCCGAAAGCGCGATCGAGACCGGCACAACATCCTGCTGGAATCGCGGAGCTATCGGCAAACTCAGACGATACCGTGCCACGCCTCGGTGCTTGGTAAAGGCGGGCTGACAGAAAGAAGTGGGCAGAAAGAATGAATGCACTGGTCAATCGCCGGTTGTGT
>JAYVSP010000472.1:0-4673 GCA_043775215.1 Planctomyces sp.
TGCGGTCCCTTCAGCTCAGTGCATTCGACATCGAGGCCCTCCTTCGCGACCAGCTTCGCCAGCCGAGTCGTCTTCGGCCACGTCTTCACGTCGAGCACGAGGACCGACTTCCTCGCGGGCTTCTCGACGTACTTCTCCAGACTCGCGCGGTACTTCGTGACGAACTCGTCCGCCTCTTCGACGACCACCAGCCGACGGTCGCTCCACATCGAGATCGTCCGCAGTTCGTCCGTGACCGATTGCAGATCGGCCTCCTTCCCGACGAACTTCGTCAGCGACGTGTCATCGTCGGCGATGACGATCTTCTTCAAGACGGCCAACACCGCCTGCTTCAAATGCCGCTGCCCGCCCGACAGCACAGCGACGGGCGGGACAGTGGCCGGAGGCTGCTTGAGAAACTCGACGGCATGCATGGTGAGGATCGCGGGGGGGACGGACGGAGACGCGGGCATCCGCCATTGTTGAAACTGCGGCGTGAATGCCGAACGGTCGCGATTAGACCACGCCATGCGAGCAAACTCCACGACGCGCGAATCGAGACGTTTAGCCCCAACGCCAACGGCGTGGGAGCGGATGCAAGCGAACTGTGGATCGCACGCACGCCGTAGGCGTTGCGGCTAAACGTTGAAGCATCTCGTTCACGGTTTGGCGCGGGCGATTTCGTTCTCGCGCCACGCTTCGGCATAGGCTCGGAAGCCGGATTGAACCTCCGGCGCAGTGGTCTTCAAGGCTGCGAGGAGTAGCTCCGACTGAAGCGATGCCCCCGAGACTCGCACGAGATGAGCCGCCTGCGCCGCGACCGCTTCGTCGTAGTTCGACAGGCTGGCGATCAGCTTTGTCCAATCGCTACCCCCTGCGGCGACCAGTCGCTTCGCGTAGTCGCGAGCCGATGTACGGAGACCGTCGTTATCAGCATCCAACCACACCGCGCCGCTGCAACCGATCGTGTGCGGTTGCCAATCGGGCGAGAGCGGCTGATACGGCTTGGCCGTCTTCCAGTACAGACCGTCCACGCCAGGCCCGAGCGCGATGGCGACGAGATGCACGTCGTGCGACGGCTTGGGAATGGTCCATGTGCCGGTCCACTTCACGCCGGTCGGCAATGGTTTGTGATCGACATCCGCCGAAATCGCTTCGTCGCGAATCATGCGACCGTTGGCGAACAGGAGAACTCGATCGGCGCGAACCCAGTGCGGACCGAGGACTCGCACATCGACTCGCACGTCGTCGGTGACCGGGGCCAGTTCGCCGGACGAGTACTTCTCATTGACGGTCAATTCGGCGAGCAGGCCGTAGCTGACCATCACTCTCCCCTGCAAGAAACTGTTGACCGCCGCATCGACATCAATCTGAAACGGATGACGATCCGCACAACGGATGTAAGTTCGTCCCTGCCCGACGAAGTGCCGCGCGACATCGTGCGAGTCGCTGCTGCCCACCGGCGTCACGTTCAGACCGCGATTGAGCAGTCCCATCCAGTCGTGAAACAGCCGGAGCGGGTTCGATTGAGTGGCCCCCGAATTCACGACCTCCATCGCGTTGAACCGCATCGGCCAGTCGTCGAGGTTCTCGCCCACGACGGCGTTGAAGTGCTGAGGCCCGAACGGACGGACGCCGCTGTGCAGATCGCGGGCATGATTCAGGATGGCCACCTTCACGCCAGGCGTGCGGTGAATGTCGTCGAAGAGGAGTCGCCAGTCGGTCTGCTTGTGGTCGGGGACTCTGGCACCGGCTCGCACGGGGAAGACATTGAAGTGACCGCGCCCGGTCGTGACTTCATTCCCCATGACGGGCGTGAAGAACGCCCGAGCGCTGCCTCGGCCGTCTCGTGCGATCGGTTCGTAGTCAACGTGAATGTTGTGATCGGTCGCGATCGGCAGTTCGATTCCTTCCCCCGCGAGCGTCAGCATGCGCTCTTCGATCGTCGCGTCGCCGTGTCCCGAGTGAGTCAGCGTGTGAACGTGAGGGTCACACGCGACATAGCCCTCGGTCGGAACCTCGCGCCGGATCGAAAGCGACCTCTTCACGGCCTCGCCCGCGCCCAGCGTGACCTCGGTCTGCGCGAGCGAATACTCGAAGCCTCGCCCCGCGAAGATCGTGTAGCGCCCGGCAGGCAGCCCAAACTTCGCGTGACCCAACGAGTACACCGTCCCCGCGCGAACCGCGAAGCGAGGACTCCACTCAAAGCGGGGAATCTCGTTCACCTCAACTCCCAGCGTTTGCAGCGCGCCGTTGGAGTCGATCACCGTGATCCGGGAGGGAAGATGGTTGGGCGTTCCCGCATCGACGACTTCGATCTCGAGGGTCGCCTCGTGGAGTACCGTTTTTCGCGGCTGATTGCGTAGCACGAATTGCCCCACGCGAATGTCATCCGACACCGCTTTGCCTCCGGCCGGAGACTCGATCACCAGCGAATTCTCGCCATCGACCAGCCCCTGCGCCGGAATGGCAAACGCGACCACCAGGTCGTTCTCATCGATGGTCAGCGTCCCGATTCGCTTCTCGTTCAAGACAACGTTCCAAGTTTGCTTCACGTCCTGCTGCCGAACGAACAACGTCTGCTCGGCTGCGTTCGGCTGGGACACAAACGTCACGTCCAGGTGCTGGCCATCGGGAGTCTCGGGAAACTCAGACCACTCCCGCTCGATGCCGCTCCGCAAGTGAAGCAGCTTCGGTTCGATGACGCGCCGCTCGGGAGCCGCCTCGTCCGCCCCTAAGCCTGAGGCGGTCAACATCAACAGACAACAAACACGCAGCGCGGGCATGGCGATCTCCAAGGGTAGTCGGTTCCGACGGGAATCCTCACACGTGGGAGGCAGATCAACAAGAAGAGGATGCACCCTACGTGGCTGTGGACCGTCGCGACGTGTTGAGTTCCCGGCGGATTGGGGAAGCGTGTACCATTTCGCCGTCGTTCCCGCCTTCGTCCGTCCCGCCTTGAGGACTCTCACCCATGCGACGCTTCGCCTTCTGCTGCTGTGTTCTCGCTCTGCTTGTGACGTCGGTCACTTCGGCGCAGGTGTCGTATCCGATGTTGATGAGTCTCAAGCCGGTTGCCGTTCAGGTCG
Source organism: Planctomyces sp. (assembly GCA_043775215.1). Taxonomy (GTDB): domain Bacteria; phylum Planctomycetota; class Planctomycetia; order Planctomycetales; family Planctomycetaceae; genus SXKJ01. The sequence continues at coordinate 3,069 of JAYVSP010000472.1, forward strand.
GGACGACCTCCGAGTGCGAGGTGCAATCTCGTTACACGATGCTCGGCGCGTATCAGGTCTTTATCGGTGGGAGTGGCGTCACGGCCGAGATCATTCCGCCCGAGATGCCTCCAAAAGACGCGCCGGCACTCAAGCCGGGTGAGAAGCCGAAGGAACTGCTCAAGCTGAAGCTCAAGTTCACCGCGACGGCAGAAGCGCTGCCGGGGGTGCGTGAGTTCCGGCTGGCCACTCCCAACGGAGCCAGCACCATCGGGCAACTCGTTGTCGTGCGAGACCCCGTCGTTGTCGAAGTCGCCGACAACAATACGCCCGACAAGGCGCAGGCCGTCACGCTTCCGGCGACTCTGTGCGGTGCGATCGAGAAGGTCGAGGACTTCGATTACTGGAAGTTCACCGCACAGGCGGGGCAATCGGTCATCTTCCATGTGCGCTGCCAGCGGTTGCAGGACAAGATTCACGACCTGCAGGCTCACGCCGATCCGATCCTGTATCTGCGCGACACCAAGGGGGGCGTCCTGGCGATGGCGGACAACGAACTGTTCGCCGACCCGTTCCTTGTCCATCGCTTCGAGCAGGCAGGCGAGTACCTTCTCGAAGTGCGTGACGTGCGCTATCAGGGGAACATCTATTGGGAGTATTGCATCGAGGCAAACTCGCGTCCGTTCGTGACCGGTTCGTTTCCGAAGGCTGTCGCGGCGGGAGTCGATACGCCACTGGAACTGAGCGGTGCGCTGCTCCCTGCGGAACCGAAGGCCACGATCAAACTGCCCGCTGAAGCGCGACTCGGTTCGACGTTCGTTCCACTCACGCTCGGAGATCAGACATCGAACCCGGTGCCGCTCTACGTGACCAACCTCCCGCTGACGAACGAGGCGGCGGGTGACAACAACTCGCCGATGACGGCGGCGACCGTCGAAATATCGCAGGTCATCAGCGGCCGGATCGAAACCGAGGCTGATCTCGACTGCTACTCGTTCGTCGCGAAGAAGGGAGAAAAATTCACGTTCGAGGTGATCGCGCGGCGGCAGATGTCGAAGCTCGATTCGTTCCTGAGAATCCTCAACGACAAAGGGGCCGCCCTGCGTGAGGACGATGACGGACGCTTCGGCCGGCTGACTCATGCCGACACATGGCTGGAAGGGTGGGAGGCTCCCGCTGACGGAACGTTCACGGTCGAGATTCGCGACATCCATCTTCGCGGCGGGCTGGGGTTCGAGTACGCTCTGCAAATCACTCGCACCACGCCGTCTTTTGAGTTGCAGATCGACACCGACAAGACGCCGCTCACACCCGGACTGCACGGCCAGATTTTCGTGAGGGCCATCCGCAAGCACGGCTTCACGGGCGAGATTCAACTCCACATCGACGGCCTGCCGCCGGGAGTGACCGCAACCTGCGGACGCATTCTCGCAGGCAAGGGCCTCGACGGCTGCATCGTTCTCGCCGCTACTGGCGATGCAGGACTGCTGGCCTCGGATGTACGCATCCACGGCACGGCGTCGCATCCGCAGGGCGAGGGAATGCCGAACCTCGAATTGACCGCCGTCGCCACGCCATATCAAGAGTATTACTCGCCCGGCGGTGGACGCGGGCACTATCCCGTCG
>JAYVSP010000473.1:0-9927 GCA_043775215.1 Planctomyces sp.
TTCAAGAAGTACCACGACATCCCCCCGAAACCCCACTGGCTGGTTTTGACTCATCAAAAGCGCCGATCAGGTGGCTGGTTTTGAAGCGCCGAATGACAGTCAGATTTGGGCGATGATCCAACTGCAACGGCTGACGGGAGCACGTCCCGGCGAGATCGTGACCGTTCGTGGCTGCGATCTGAACACCGGCGGAAAGATTTGGGAGTACGTACCGGGATCACACAAGACCGAGCATCACGGCAAGCGGAGAATCATCTTCATCGGCCCCCGGTCGCAAGAGGTTGTGAGGCCGTTTTTGAAAACCGACTTGGGGGCATACCTCTTCAGTCCGGCCGAATCGAAGGAAGAACACTTTCTGCAACTCCGCTCGACACGCAAGACACCGTTAACGCCATCGCAACGAGCACGGACTCGGAAAGCGAAACCAGCAAAACAACCGGGCGACCACTACACGACTCTGAGTTACGGCCGTGCCATCGCGACCGCCTGCAAACGTGCCGATGTTCCGCATTGGCATCCGCATCAACTGAGGCACAACGCCGCAACGGAACTTCGTCGCGAGTTCGGCATTGATACGACTCGTGCCGTGTTGGGGCATTCCAGCATCGCCACGTCCGAACTGTACGCCGAGTTCGACGACTGCAAGGCCCGTGATGCGATCGCACGCATCGGCTAACGTACTCGAATCGCGGGCTAGGCTGGCCAGCCGACAAGCGGAAATCCTGATCCGTTGCCCGCGATTCTTCTTTTTCCATCAGGACCGGATACAGGAACCGGCATCATGGCGATTCTTGCATTTTGGAAGTGGTCGAAAAAACTTGGCGACCTGATTTTCTGGGCGACGAATCCTGACGCGAAAACGACGTCAAGGGCTGGTTGGCGTGATGCGGTCGCTCACGATGTGCAAGAGCTATCACGCATCGCCAGTGACGCCGCCCCAGACGAAATCACGCAGAATAAAGTCAGCCGTGCTCGCAGCCTCGCAATGAATCTCGTGCGAATGCTCCATGAAGAGACGGCCATCAACAGCACGCCTTGCCGGGATTGGTCATTGACCGATCAAGCTGTCGTCAGGCAACTTGAAGAACTGCAATCGCAGTTCGTGACAATCGGCGATGGCGAGCACGACAAACCGGGGGGCACAACGGCCATGATTGACGGGGCACGCGAAGTGCCGCCGCGACCGAATCGACCACGCAACGACGAACCGACCGAGGCCGATTTGCTGATCGGCCGGCAAGTGCTCCAAGAAATAGCAACCCGCAATCCCGCCGTCGAAAAGTTCCGTGCGGCTCTCCGAGCGAAGGGACTGAAGGGGAGCAACGCTAAACTCGGCAAAGTCCTGGACCGGTTGAAGGCCGAAAAAAAAATGCAAAAGTAGTCGTCCCCGCCGTCCCCAGGGGGACGGACGGCTATCGGACGATTGTGGATCGACCGCCAACCTCATCGCATCGTGACATCACTCACCTTGCATGAGGTTTTTTCATGGCTGCGACCATCAACCTGGAAATCGACGATTTGAGACCAGTAAATAAGTTCGTCCGCGCCCGATTCGGGAAGCGAGTCTCACCTGCGACTTTGTGGAGATGGCACGCGAAAGGTAGCAACGGCGCGCGTCTCGAAGTTGTGAAGTGTGGCGGGTGCTGGATGACGACCGCCGCCGCATTCGCCGAGTTTATCCGCGTGCAAACCGCCAACTGCACGCCCACGCCGATCGGCAATGACGCTCCCGTCGAGCGATCGGCCGCGACGAAAAAGAAGCTCGCCGCCGCTGGCCTGCTGAGCTGACCCTCCCCCCCCAACGACGAAGCCCGCGACATCGCCGTCACGGGCCTCATCTTTTTTGTCCCGTTTCACGGATGGAACGCAATGACACAGTCTACAGCATCGCCCCGCGCCGGTCATCTTCCGCTCGCCGAGAAGCTCACCATCATCCAGCGATACGCCGCCGCCGGCTGGACCATGACGCCGACTCGCGGCAAGCGCCCGTATCGCTCCGGCTGGCAGACTGAGCGTCTCGATATCGAGCAGATGTCGGAGTGCCTCATTAAGGCACAGTTGTCGCGCTGTCGGTCGATGATGCCTACCCGCTGTTAACCGACTGGAATACCCGCTGTGTCCCACCGTGGAGCGACCACGACCTGCGCCGCAATCTCGACTCGGCCGCTGCCCGGAGCGGCCCGCGCGGTGAGCTGCTCAGCACGCCATCGACTGGACCATCGGCCGCGCCGCGAAACGGCAACGGGTATGCCAGTGGCGGCACCACATCGCGACCAGTGGTGACGATCTTCGCCGCCGGCACGCGCGTGAAATGTGGCGACCGTGGCAACATCGGCACCGTCGTGCATGACGATGGCGGCGCGAAAGTGACAGTCGATTTTGTTTCGCGCGAGGGCGTCGCCGCGACGGCGGACATCGACCGCGACGAAGTCACTGCGGCTGATGGCTCGACCGTCAGCGACACGCCGCCTGCGCCGATCATCCCAGTATCGGCATCCGATCTACTGACACAGCACTCACGCCTGCGTCCCGTCGTCATCGACGGCATCGCGCGGCAGGGCGAGACCATCAACGTCATTTCCGCGTCGAAAATCGGCAAAAGCTGGCTCGCCTACTCGCTGCTTTTCGCGGTCGTCACCGGCCGCCGATGGCTCGATAGATTCGATTGCGTGCAAGGCCGCGTCCTGCTGATCGACAACAATCTGTACGCCCCCACACTGGCACACCGGCTCGACACGGTCGCCACCGCTCTCGGCCTGGCCGATGCCGACTGGCGAGAGTCGCTCGACATTATTTCGCTGCGCGGCGCGATGATGGACATTGAGACACTCGGCCCGACGATCGACGCGATTGACCCGGGCAAGTATGCCATCGTGGTGGCGGACGCCCTGTATCGGTTTTGGCCGCGCGGAATGTCCGAAAACGACAACGGCGACGTGACGCAGGTCTATAACCGGATCGACCAGTATGCCGAGCACTTGAAGGCCGCGTGGCTGAATATCCATCACGCCAGCAAAGGCGACCAGTCGGGCAAGTCCGTCGTCGATGTCGGCTCTGGAGCTGGAGCACAGAGCCGAGCGGCCGATACGCACCTCGTGCTCCGCCCTCACGAAGAGCGTGACGTGATCGTCCTTGAAGCAGCCGTGAGATCATTTCCGCCGGTCGCCCCGCTCGCAATCCGCTGGAACTACCCGCTCTGGCACCGTGCCGACGACATCGACCCCCCGCAAGCTCCGTGGATCGGCCGCCGATGACCGCCGACAAAAAAATGACGAAGTGGGCGAGGCCGACATCCTGCTCGCGCTGGCGAAGTCTGACGGCCAGCCAATGTCGCGTAGGGGGCTACGCCAGACCGGCATATCACCTGATCGACTCGACCGATTGCTGGCTCGTCTTGAAAAGGACGGTCGCATCGTCGCGACCGAAACGACCGTGAGAGGGAATGCGGGGTCTGTGTACCGCTTGGCACCGGAGCAAACCGACGAAAAAGAAACGCCAACCGACAAGAGGTTATTTTCGTGATTTTCACTGTACGTCCACGACGTGGTAGGTCATGCAATCTACCACGTACCTACCACGTGGTGGGACGTGGTAGGGGGTGGTCTCTAAAGAGGACCGACCACCCCACGTCCCACGTGGGGGCGTCCCGCGACAAAAAAAAAGCGACCTACCACATCGAAAACTACCACGTAACGCCCCTGCGACAGAACTGGCTCACCGCCGCAAAGGAACCCGACCATGCCCCACCCTCGCCACCCGCTCGACAGCCCGCCCGCCGCCGCCGCCCCGCCCGATCCCCGACCCCCCCGGGCGTTTGTAGGTTCTCCGCGCCGACCTCTTCGCAACCAACCTCACAGGGAACAGCACGATTTACAGATTTTCTTTCATTCGCAAGGTTTTTTTGATGAGCCAAGAAAACTCGCCGTCAGAAACGGCCGAAAACGGACGGAACGGCCAAGGCAGGTTTGCCCGCGGCAACAAAATCGCGAAGGGCAACCCGTTCGCCAAAGTAGCGGCTCGGTACAAGAGGTTGCTGATCGACGAAGTCAGTGACGACGACCTGCGCGCCATTGTTCGAGGTTTGATCGACCTCGCCCAAGGCGGCAACACTCGAGCTGCCGAAATACTCCTGGATCGCCTGATCGGCAAAACGACTGCCGAACCGTCGGAGGGCGACCTTGAACCGGAAAAACCGACGCTCCCGTTTCGCCCCCAGCTCATCGTCGATGGCGACTTCGACGAAACGAAACGCCGAGTATGCGCACATTTTGACCGGCTTCGCCGCGAAGCCGCACTCGCCGCAAATCCGGCGGAAGGGAGCGAGCAATGAAAACCAAGACCGCCGGCATCGCCTGCTCTTGCGGCTCGACATCGTTCTCCGTCATCCGCACGAAGACGACCTCAACTGGCTGGCGTCGCAGCCGCGAATGCTGTCAGTGCGGTGCGCGATTCACGACCGGCGAGCGGCCATTTGGCAGTGCATGTGCGACTACTAGCACTACCTGTATCGCCCAAATTCAAAAATCGTTGAATTTGACCCGCGACCTGTCTTCACCAATTCCGACCGAGTCCCAAAACTAACCCGAACGAAACGGAACTCACCATGAACTTGACTGAACTAAACCCGCGACAACTTGCTGGCCCAGCCGCCGCGAACTTGGAAGCCGCTTCACGCGCGAAGCTCGCGGGCTGGTGGCAACGACTCGGCCGCGAACCAGAATATCCGACGGACGACGAAACCGCCGTCGAATTGTGTCGAGCAATTGAGTACGCGATCACTCGTGAAGAGTTGGCGCAGTTTTGCGATGTTCAAGCGTTTGACGTCGTGCCTGAAACTCGAAACGGCAGCCGCGAATGGAACGCCACCAGTATTGTCGCTCTGGCATGTTTCCTCGAATGCCGCCGCGCGTGGATGCCGCACTCGGAACTCCACGACAGCAAGAAGACGCCCTACGAACGCGAGCTAGAGCGCTTCCGAGCGACCGGCGAATCACACGAATTATTCAATGACCTGGAACGGTACGACCTGCGAGCGCTGCTGCTGATGCTCGTGGAAGCCGACGCGAGACAACAACGCGAGGCGCTGAAAGTCGCCATCGAAATCAAATTGGAATCGTTCGACATCACGTTATGACCATTAACCACGACCTACGTCTTTTGAGATTGATGCCTGATGTCAGACCTGTTGTTCACGATTGACGATGTCGAAATTGTCGCCGCCGAAGCTGGAAAGCCGAAACGGCTGAGAATCATTGCCTACGCTGGCGTAAAAATGACGCCGCCCGGATTCAACGAACTCGTCATCGACTTGGCCGGATTGTCGTTGCCGGCATCGTTGCCGATTTTGAGCGACCATCGAAATGAGTTGACCAGCATCATCGCGAGCGGCATCGCCACCGTGGAACGTGGCACGCTGATCGTCACAGCAACGCTGGCCGACTGTCCGGCCGCTGAAGCCGTTCTCGCGTTGCTTGCCAGTGGCGTTCCGCTTCAAGCCAGTCTCGGCGCGAGTCCGACGAAACGCCGAGAACTCCGGCCGAACGAAACCGTTGCGGTCAACGGCCAGCAAGTGACCGCCGGACCGAACGGCCTAACCGTCATTGAAAGATCAGTTTTGAAAGAAGTATCAACTTGTCCACTTAGCTGCGATCCGACTACTTCCGTTTCCATCGCCGCCAAACTTCCAAAGGAAAAGCTCATGACCGCTGCCACACTCAATGACTCCAGCGACATCATCGCCACCGAGCGACAACGCCTCAACGAAATTCAAGCCGCGTTTGACGGCCTCGAACTGTTGAGCGGCGACTCGTTGCAGTCGCGAGCCGACACGCTCAAGTCCGAGGCGATCAATGCCTCTTGGACATTGGCCGAATTGCAGCCGAAATTATTCCGGCTGCAACGGGATGACCTGCAGCTTGCTCAGGTTCGCGCGTCGTACCCGAAACGACAAGTGGTCAGAAGTTCAAGTCATATTGATACATCCGATCACATCAGTGCCGCGTTGATGATCAAAGCCGGTTACGAATCCGCCGCCTCGAAATGTTTCTCCGCTGACGTGCTTGAGCAATCGCGACCGCTTCGCTCCGCAGATTTCAAACCGCAACGTGGCATTCGTCCATCATTCGCTGGCGACCTCCCGCAACTGCCGCCCGGTGGCGACATCCAACACGGCACATAGGCCAAATAGACGTACACATGGCAAGTTGACACGTTTGCCAAGCAATTCCAAATCGACCGCCGCGACATCATCAACGATGACGCGAGCGTGTTCTCGGATGTGTTGCCCGGTTTGGCTCGTGCCGCCGCGCGAACGCTCAACAATCTGGTGGCACGTACACTACTAGCCAACGCCGGAACATTCTTTGGTGTCGGCAACGTCAACTTTTTCTCTGGAGCGGCAACGAACTTGCAAGCCAGTTCGCTCGCGTCCGCCTTCAAAATGCTCCGCCAAATGAAAGACGGGGAGGGCAATTTTCTCGACTTGCAGCCAAGTGTTCTTTTGGTGCCACCAGAATTGGAACAGACCGCTTTGGCGTTGCTGCACTCGAGCGAGGTTGCTCGCGTCGCGACCGGCGACCAACTGCCAACCGGCAACACGTTCAAGGACATCGCCACGCTGGCCGTCGAACCGCGATTGTCCGACGCCGCCTACACGGGCAATTCGGCCGTTGCGTGGTATCTTTTCTCCGACGCGATGAACGTTTCTATTGTGGTTGGCTTCCTGGACGGAATGCAGTCGCCGACGCTTGAAACGTTCGGCCTGGACGCCGACATCAACAAACTGGCCTATGGCTTCCGCGTCTTCCACGATTTCGGCTGTGCCTTGGCTGATCACCGCGCGGCGATCAAGTCGAAGGGCGCGGCGTAATTCACCGTCACTCGGTGCGAGTGTGGCATCGACCTTTTGCCAGTCTTCCTCTCGCACCGGGTGGCGTTTTTCAACCACCGTGGAAGCCCCCGCGTTGCTTCATCCTGCAGCGCGGGGCTTCTTTTGTATCCACCCCCGCCGCGATGAGCGGCAAAAACAAAAAGCGGTCGAACGCGACAACGTCCGACCGCTCAAAATCAAGGAACCGTGAGAATGAGAACTGTATCAAATTCTCCGCCGTTCGTGCACGAACGCGAGTTCATTACGTCGATTTCGACCACGACGCCCGCATGTCGCATGCTCGTGCTTTTCATCGACCGGTCTTTTGGCCCGGTCGAAATCTCTCACTTTCCGGTTGTCGCAATTGAGACGACCGTTCGCCATTACTGGTTTCGCCGAGATCCCGCCGGCCGCCCGGACCATCTGGAGTACGGCGGTGAGGCGGCATTGCGTGCCGCCGGCTACAGGTTCCATCATCGAGAAATTGTTCACACTCCGCTGATCGCGACTGAGTTCGGCCACGTCATTTCGTTGGCCGATCTACAGGCGGAGCATCAATCCGACACTTGTCGAATCCAAGTCAAAGTCTGCGATTGGCCGGCTGACGAAGATGATTCTCGGTTCGACGCGATGAGCTCGCAATCCGCTGCCAACGCTCCCGTGTCGCTCGACATCGTCGCCGTCGCGAAAGCCGCGATCGGTAAGCCAGCGACGGCCGCAGCCGCGAAGATGAAGTCCGCGAAGTCTGGCCCGCGATGCTGAGCAGGTTGGCACCGGCCGCGTGTTGGCTTCGCGTTCCTTAGCGCGAGCCAGCTTGTAGCCGGCTTCGAGCGTTGTCTTGCCGCTGGCGACGGACGCTCTGACATCGGGCAGCGTCGTGGCGATCTTGTGGAACTTGTCCACCGACCGGCCGCCGACGCCGATCCGCTCGCCAATCTTGTCGCGAGAATCGCCGGAGTCAGCGGCTGTTTGTTCCGGCAATATTGCCGGAACAGATTCAGCCGGCTTTCGGACCTGCCTCTTTTTCGCTTCCTCGCGTTCATACTCGCGCCACACCTCGCCGAACTCCAGTTTCTGGCCGACCGTCAGATGTCTTCGCACGATGTTCGCGTCGCAGGCCACCAGCCACGGGTCGGTGCCCCGGCCGGCATGACCGGGCGAGCGGCGATGGAATCGGGCAGGGGGATGCCGCGAGGTGCCTCCGACATATCCACATTACCACTGAGTCATCCGAACAGAATAGTGAACGACGTCACTGGAAATCCGTTTTCGACTACCACTTTACTACCACTTTTCTTGAAAACCGATGAAAAACTCCGAGAAATGATGAACGGCCTTGAAAAGCAACTGTCTCGCGATAAACTCGCTTTTCGTCGGGGTTTCACGATGAAATGCCGGTTGTTCAGCGGTGCCTCTTAATCATTAGGTTCAAGGTTCGAGTCCTTGTGGGGGCAGTGTTTCATTGTGCATATCCCGGAAGGGAGCGGAAAGGCCCGGAAATACCGGGCCTTTTTCGTTTTCACGCAGCGGCCGGATGACACCGTTTCCGGTTTCCCCGCTTGTTTCCGCTCTCGTGTGCGTCGCTTGTTGCGTCGCCTTAGTGAAGTGCTCGTCAGTCACCTGCAAGTAATGCTTGGCCGCAACCAACTGGCTGTTGCCCAGCCAAGCCGTGACGACGTGAAGCGGGTAGGTTTCCGCCAATTCGGTTTCACGTGTGCTGCAGAGATTCTGAAAGAGTTTCGCCCACGGTGTCAGGCCCGCCTTGGCGATGATCCGCAGGAGTTGCGTTCGCAGGTTGATATTGCTGTCCCGGCGATAGGCAATCACGAACTCCGCCCCTTCCGGTGTCAGATCCCAAGCCGCTTCCAGGTGCGGACGGAGTTCGGGGAAGATCGGCACGAGGCGTGAGTCCTTGCCTTCGTGGAGTTCGGTCTTTGGCGAGCGGACGAGAAACCGGCCCCGTTCCCAATCAATTTCGCACCCGCGCAGCAACAGTGTCTCGGACGGTGTCCGCAGTCCGCCATACCGCGCCAAAGCGAAAATCAGCCGCCATTCTTGACCCGGGCAGGCGGCAATGATCTCCTCCGCGTCGGCCGGTGAAACAAAGAACTCACGAGCCTTGTTGGCCTTCACCAGACAATCCCGCATGTCGGCAAACGGGTTCTCAGCAATCAGTCGCTTCCGCAGCGCGGCACGAAACAACTGCTTGGCTCGCCGCACGGTTTGGACCGACACGCCGAGAAACTTCGCGAACAGCGGTTGGCTCAGATTGAGTAGTTCGCGAGTCTTTCGCACGGACTCCGTGTCATACGCGGTTGGTTCCAGGTTGAGCCGAATCGTGCGGACGGTGAACTTCTCGGACACTGCTTCGCCACTCTCGAGCGCTTCGGTGAAGCGGGTCAACCGGCTCACGATTCGATCGGCGACGCTGCGCAATCAAACCGCATTCAATTCGTGTCGCACAGGCCGGCTGGTGGAAGTTCAAGCCACCAAAGCGTTCTCGTTGATCCTGCGGATCGTCTGCACGACGGCCTGAGCCATTTGCGGCAGGATTCCGATGAGTCCTTGATCGTGTTGGTCGGTGAGCGGTGGCTTGAAGAGGTCGGCCGGGTCCATCGTGCCGTTGTGAATCAAGTGGTCGATGATCTGATTGACGAAGGTGATTAGGTCGGCGGTCAGCGTGCCAAGGCTGAGGAATTGAGCGAACGCCTCTTTGGCTGAGTTGGGATCGAGGCCCACAATCTCGCGGATCAGTTTGCCGAGCGGCTTGTCGCTGCCGTAGGACTGCTGAAAACGCTCGCGGTCGCCTGCGGCATCGACGGAGAACAGGATCGTCTCCAGGGCTTCCAGGTCGTTGGCCGTGATCGGCTGGTTGTGCTTCAGGCGTGAAATGGTGGGATGGTCTTGGTGTTCGCGGACGAAGCGTTCGACCTTCAGTCGGTAATTCTTCAAGCTGTCGTCGCGTTTGATAAAGCCCTCAACCGGCTGAGCCAGACCGAGTTCGTCCGCGAAGTTGGTGTAGACGTTTTCACGCTTGTCATCGCTATCGAGGAATTGGA